>JBAXMC010000020.1:0-18066 GCA_037134495.1 Myxococcaceae bacterium | reverse complement strand
ACTTATTTGGACTTAAACAAACAGCTTTTTTAAGATCTCCTGAGTCTTCTGCCGGTTTATTAACTTCATCAGAACGATTTTCCTTCTTAAATCAACTGGGCATGATTCACTCTGACTTAGAAAGTGTTCGATTATCAAAGCGAGAATTAGATTGTGTCCGACTTAAATTACAGCAAAAAACAGCACTTGAAATTTCTGAAGAACTTGGACTCTCTGTTAGAACCATTGAGCACTATTTAGAAAATCTTAAAATAAAGTTGGGTTCGAAAGACAAGCGTGACTTTTCAGACAAAATCGAACAGCTTCGTTTATTAGGCCGTGTTTAGTCATTCCAATAAATGCGGCACAACCTCCATTTTCTCAGAATCTACATCGCAATGAATCGTGATGTAATTATTCCTGAAATGTAACCAATCGAACTGAGAATAAGCCCGTAAAGGCCCACCCAAGAAATTAGGACGTTGTGCACCCGGTCCAGCCAAAACTTCCATTTGAGTCGCACCAGGTCCACTGACAGAAACACGCCCATAACTGCCAAAATGAAAGTCCCCTGAAACCCAAAGCAAATTTTTAATCTGAGCCGAATCAATATGTTCCAAAATCTCAGTTCTCTGTTCTGGATATCCTTGCCAACGATCGTGCTTCATTAAAAACCACATTGGGTATTCTGTAATCGGCACGGAGTTCATAATGATTTTAAACATCGCTGTAGATTCTGACAGGCTGCTTTTGAGCCAATCCATTTGAGCTCTCGAAATATATTGGTTTTGTGACGGCAAGCGCTCTGAACGGCAATCCAAAACAAAAACATCGAGCGTCCTGCCCCAAGATAATTTACGCCAAATACGATCAGGATAGTCTAGATTTCGCCGAAGTGGCATGTGTTCAAAAAAACTCTGTCGACCAATTTGATAGGCTTTAGGAGCAATACTTTCCATATCGAAATCATCTGCAATTTCATGGTCATCCATGGTCGAAATCATGCTCATAGAGCGCCTTAGATTTAGACAACCTGGTTTTGAAAGCGTTGTTTTCCAACGGCCTCTATATTCATCTGTTGTCGTCATGCCATCGTTATAGGAGTTATCTCCGTTGTGAATAAAAAAATCTAAATCTTGTTTGGCGGCTTCTTCCAAAATCGTCGGTTCAAACAAGTATTTAACGCAACTCGAAGCACCGAACTTCATGGAAATCAAAGCATCTGAAGTAGGTGCTGTCCTAAAATACCCAACAACACTTTGCGCAATAGGTTGTCCGTCAAAACTCATTTCTGAGAAGGCATAACGATAGCGCGTGTAAGGAGATAGGCCCTTAATCTCCATTTGAACAAATCCACCATCTCCGCGTATTGCATCTGCCCAGATCCCTTTTCGGTCCTCTGTCCAAACGCAAACTTTTAACGGGTAAAACCCTTCATAGTAAGTCCACAGAATAACACTGTCAGACATCGCGTCTCCGGAGGCGACTCCCAGTGCAAATTTATCACTTTTTGAAATTGCTTTTACAAATCCACTCGGCAATAAACTGGTGACCGCTAACATAGAAGCCTGTTTCAAAAACTGTCTGCGTGTATTCATGGGTTATGAACAGACTCAGTTGACGCATCTATTTCGATTATTTAATAGAATTTGATGACTGAACTAGGAAAAATCTCTTTTTGGACTGCTGTACTCATGAGCATTAATATCATTGTTGGCGGCGGTATTTTTGCAGGTCCTAAAAGCATGACGGCGATCGCTGGGACCTTAAGTTTTAGCGCTTGGTTTTTAGCTGCCATTTTAGTGTTTCCTATTGTGTGGGGAGTCTCTAGAGCAGCTGTTGTATTCCCTGGCTCTGGCGGGTTTTATAACTATTGCAAAACAGGCATCAACCCAGATTTCGGTTTCTTAGCTCACTGGTTTTATTTACTGGGCTACATCATGGGAACTGCTTCCGCGATGACCTTTTTACTCAGAGAAGGCCTTGCCAATCGCCTAGGGATTAGTTTCGCAGCAGAGCATCCTTATATCACTCATGCTTTGATTTTAGTTGTATTTTCTCTGCTAAATTTAATGCCCATTGGGATTGTCAGCCGAATTCAAGCAGGAGCCACACTCTTGAAATTGGCGCCATTAATTATCGTGACAGTTTTAACAGGCTTTTATTTTAACTCAACTTTAGAGTATAACTGGGCACACATAGACACACTGCCGGCGACAATCCCAACTGTTATTTTTGGTTATCTAGGCTTTGAAGCTTGCTGTTCCTTAAGTCACTTACTCAAAGACGGTCCTTCTTCTGTGGGTAAAGTTGTTCTCACTGCGTTTTTTATCACGGCTATTTTGTATATGATTTTTCACTTTGGGCTTTTACAAATCATGGGGCCCGAGCAATTGGCAGCTGAAGGCGCTATTGCTTTCCCAAGCTCATTGGGTTGGTCTTCTGGTCCGGCTATGATTTTAGGCGTGATTATTGGCGGCGCTATCTTGCTGAGCTATGCGAACAGTTTGTTCGGGCTTTCACTCGGTAATATAACGAATATTATTGCGATTAGCAAAGGCAGCAAAACACAAGCAGCTTTGATTCATGGAGTCGCCATCTGGCTTCTCTTGTGCTTCATGTCTGATATCAACAACATTTTTGCTTTCACCGTGGTAGGCGTTGGAGCAGCTTATTTTTTGACAACGGTTGCCGTTTTCAGACACAGCCTTAAGACAGGCGAAACTTTCCAAGCGATTATCATGGCACTAGGATTTGTATCCTGCTCAGTCATGTTCTACTGCTGCTGGATTGGCCTTGGCGGAGGCGCTCTGGACCGAATCTTGAATATCAGCCCTATTTTAATCGGCGTGGTTGTAGGCTTTGTACTTTATCGTATGGGATCACTTAAAATCAGCTAGGATACAACAAACGAAGCTCAGCAGCATATTTGTCAGCACAGTAAGCTCGCTTTACTTTCAGTGTTGGGGTCAGCTGATCTCCCACTGTAAAATCATGGTCTAGAATCTTGGACTTCTTGAGTTGTTCAAAAGAAGGCAGATTTTGGTTCATGCTTTCAACAGCTGATTTAATTTTTTGTCTTATCACTGGATTTTGAGTCAGCTCAGCATAAGTTCCCTTGAGTTTCTTGCGTCTTGCAAGCTCTTTCAAAGCTACTTCGTCGAGTGTTATTAGAGCGACAAGATACGGTTTTTCATCTCCATAGACTAAAACTTGTGCGATCAGAGAAGTTGTCGATTTTAAAGCATTCTCTAATTTTTGAGGAGCGATTTTTTTGCCCCCAGCGGTCACAATAATATCTTTCTTGCGATCGGTAATACGCAAAAATCCACCCGATTCAATCACACCAATATCACCCGTCTTAAACCAACCATCTTCAGACAAAGCTTCTGCGGTTTGTTCAGGCCGCTTCCAATAACCTGTAAACACACCACGACCACGGACTAAAATCTCGCCATCTCCAGCGATCTGAAGTTCTGTGCCTGGCAAAGGCTTGCCGACTGTTCCGATCCGATTTTGAGCTGGCAGATTCACACACGTAGCCGCTGTCGTTTCTGTCAGACCCCAGCCCTCTAAAATACTCACACCTGCATGATGAAAAAATAAAGCGATCTCAGGATTGAGAGGAGCCCCACCCGAAATAAAAAAACGTAACCGGCCTCCAAAGGTTTCATTGAGACTCAAGTTTATTTTTTTAAACACTAATTTTTGAGCGATCAGCCATTTTAGGCCCGATGGCTTTTTCTGTTGAGCCAAAGCCCAATTCGAGATTATTTTTTTGAGTCGTCCGCCGCTTCTGGCTTTTGATAAAATTCTCCCATGTACTTTTTCATAGACCCTAGGAACAGCAGCCATGAGAGTGGGCTTTGTCTCTTTCATGTTATCAACTGCTTTTTCAATGCTCTCAGCAAAACACAAAACATGAGCCGTTTTAAGCCATGCAATCATCATGACTTTTGCAAAAACGTGAGCAAATGGCAAAAAAATTAGTTGTGTATCTTGGCTAGACAACAAACCTACTTTTTCGATCGCTTGGGCCTCATAAAGCAAATTATCATGCGTTAAACAGGCACCTTTGGGTTCACCTGTTGTACCAGAAGTATAAATAATCGTCGCCAGATGACTTTCAAGGGCACCGCTGGTTCGCTTATCTATTTCTATTTGGTTAATTTTTTCAGAAAATATCTCTGTGATCAAAAGCGTTTTGACACCCGGCAGTTTCGCAGCCTGTTCAGCATCTTCTACGATCGCTAAACTCGCTCCGCAGTTTTCATAGATATAAGCTGCATCTTTGGCAATATTCGAATGGTAAATGGGTACCGTGCAGGCCCCAACAGAGAGGATGCCTAAATCAGCCAAAACCCATTCTAAACGCGTCTTCGACATGATCACAACGCGATCATCCTGTGCAACACCTAATTCTATCAGCCTTGAAGCCACTTGCTGCACTTTGAGACCAAGCTCGGACCAAGTCAGGTCTTGCCACTGGCCTGACTCTTTATAGCGCGCTGCTAACTGATCAGGATACTTGTTAATCGTTTCTGCCAACAAACCACAAACAGAATGAGCCATGGCATACCTCTATCATCCCGTCTGTTATAATGGAAGATATGGTCGTGCTGACACAAAACATGCAAGGGTATTTTCAAGAAGCTCTTGGAGAAGCTCTGCGCCGCTCAAAAAGCTCTATCAGCGAAGAGGTTCATGTTTATTTAATCTATTTGCTCACAGATTTTGCACGTTCTGAAAGGGTCTACGCAGGAGTTAATCCAGGAGAAGAGCCTATTTTGGTTTTGTTGCTAGAACGTGCACTGGAGTCCCCACCTGCTGAAGCAAACAGGATTTTTAAACACATTGGAGACAGTACGCTTTATTTGTCAGGCTTTTTTGGCGAAAGAACTCAAACTTCACGAGTCAATCACAGCTATTATATGGCTATGGGCGAAAACGCCTATTTCAGATTGGCTCAAAATACCCGTGTCCCTGTTTATCATGAGCTTTCTGGCGCATTCGAACGGCTGGTTTTTCTCCTAAGACAAGTCAGCCTGCATGACCGAAAACCCAGCCCTGAAGAAATTTTAAGCTGGATAGAACAATACCAACAGTCCAAAAGTCCCGAATTGCAAACACTCTTAGCTATTAATGGTGTGTTCTTAAAGAATGATGATCCCACTTGCTAGTTCATAAAAGACGTGCTCTAAACCTGGCCTATGCGCGAATACGAAAGCATCTACGTACTAAATCCGGAAACAACCGACTCCGGGGTCAAAGACTTCATGATCAAAATGAAGGATCTGGTTACCCGTGAAGGCGGAAAAAATATTAAAGTCGATTGCTGGGGACGACGCAAACTCGCTTGGGAACGCGGCAAACATCAGCGCGGTGTTTATATTCACCACCACTATTTAGGTAAGCCAGGTTTAGTGGCAGAATTCGAAAGAAGTTTGGCCATTGATGAAGCTGTGATCTTGCGTCAAAGTATTTTGCTTGGCAAAGACATTGATCCAGCTACCAGAGAAGAACAAGCTGACCAATTTGAAGTAATCGTTGTCCGTGAGCGCAAAGAGCCTCAGCGTTTTGCCTCTGATTTTGACCGTTTTGATGACGGCATGGACGGCAATTTTGATGAAATGCAGGAGTTTTAACAATGGCAAGCCATGTAAATATTATTCTTGCCCGTGATGTCCTGCATTTAGGACACTTGGGTGAAATCGTTAAAGTAAGACCCGGATTTGCGCGCAACTTTTTGTTCCCAAAACTACTGGCTCTTCCTGTGTCTTCAACACGCGTTAAGCATTTTGAACACCAGAAAAAACTCATTGAACACCAACGTCAAAGATTGCGTACTCAATCTGAAGAACTCGGCAAAAAATTGGCAGAGATTCAGATCACTTTGCTCGCTAAAGTGGGTGAGCAAGGCAAACTCTTTGGGTCCATTGGAACCAGGGATATTGAGAAAGCTTTGATTGCACATGGACACCCAGTTTCTCATCGCGACATCAAACTAGAAAGCCCTATTAAGACTGTCGGTCTGCATGTTGTTGAAGTTCGCCTAGAAGGTGACGTTAAAGCCAAGGTGAACTTAGTTGTTGTCCCTGATGTAGCCGTTACTGAAGCAGCAGTGCCAGCAGCGAATGACGCTTCTAACGAAGATCTCTAAAGCACGACTTTCTCAGCCAGCTTTTGAAGCTCTCGGATTTAAAACTCGAGGCGAGCTTCTTAAAAAAGCTGGTTTATCCCCCCCATTGTCTCTGTGAGTTGTAGTCACGTTCTAAAAATCACCAATGTGGCCTTTAGGCGCTATTTTCTCTAACTCGGGCCATAGTTTTTTGCGAGTTTTAACTTTCCCTGCCTGTTCACGAAAGCCTTCCCTGATAACATCTGCGCGCATTTTGGCTGGAAAATACTCCGGATGCGGGCCTTCTTCTAAATCTTTCAAAAACTGGATCATAGGCTCGCAGCTCAGCCCTAATTCAGCTAAAGCACGACCTGCAAATAAATCAGCCCTGGTTTCTTCATAGCGACATAATTTTTGCAATTCAGCGATATTAAGCGGTTTTTTTTCTTTATATTCAGCCCAGCGCTTGGGCCTGTGACCTATTTCATGAGCAATGGCTCCGACTAAAACAGGCATGTTGTCTTTGAACTTCATAAGAAATCTAATCCCAACCATAATCATCCCATGAGCATCAATCATAGCAATCGTACCATCGGCAAGTTGCAGAAAATAATCTGTCTCGGGGTCTCCGATTAAGAGCACAATCTTTTTGCGATATTTATCCAGTTTTGCGAGAACTTCGGCAGCATCAGGGAATTCGTCTTCGTCTAATAATGGTGGCTTTTTTTTGCCAAACAGCGAATCTTCAACTTGCTCTCTAACAGAGGTGGCTTCACTGACTTGCTGAGAAGAAGTCGACCAGTCTGGCCCAAATGGATTAAGCGTTGTCGATAGACCAGACTGTATTTTAGAGCCCATGATTTATTGTATCACATTAAGCTGTTCATGAATCCAATCCCAATAGGCATCTACTCTCGTATCAATCCCGCCTTTAGAGCAACCCTCCGTATCATAAGAGTGAGAAGTCACTCCAATCAAGCGCAGTTCCCCATTGGGAAGGGTCAAATAAGTTGCCCCACCCGAATCACCGTAGCATTTGCGTGTACTCTTCTCATCTGAACCTATTTGCATTTCAAACTCACCCAGTTCGTTGATTTGAGTCTTTCCACACATTTTCTGAAGCACAGTGGCCGAATCCTGCAAATCACTATCTAGTGCCTGCTGACCCCAACCAACAATATCAACTTGGCTCTGACTGCTTAAATACTGTCGTTCTTCTGAGCTCAACAATTGAACAGATTTAACATCAAAAGGTTTTGCTAGAAATAATACAGCAATATCATTTTGATGTTTTAAACCAACTTCTTCAGCAAGTTTATTATTATATTGTTCATGAACTTTCCACCGAACAGCCTTAATGGCTTCTTTTGGGATTCTCTTGCCTTTTGAAAATATTTTTAAATCCAAGTTATTCACAACAGCAAAACGAAGTTTTAATATTTTGCCAAAGCCTTGTGTTATTTCAGATTCGCTTAAACAATGTGCCGCCGTTAAGACAACATCGGGCCGAATCAAGGTCCCACCACAAATTTGGGTTACCAAATGACGAACACCCAACGGAGAAACATCAACCAAAGCATCGACTAAAATTTCTACAGAAGCCGGAAATTCATCCGTCAAGCACTGCTGACCATTGATAATAGCAGATTGTGAGACTTCAAAACCTCGTGATTTTTCAGACCCACAAGCAGATAAAAAAAGAGCCAACAGAACCAAAATCAGTCTCATGATTCAAGGTTCTATTGGCCAGATACCAAGATTGGCTTTTAACTACTCGACATTAACAGTTACTGTTTCGCCATCCCCAAGATCGAAATCATAGCTTCCTGGAGAATCTGGGGTCCACTGAGCAGAATAAACACCATCTTCATCGACATCCAACAAGTCTACCGAATGTCCCATGCTCACAGCCATTCTTGGAGCTCCATCTGGTGCACCGCATTTAATATTCATCACAGCAAAGTCAACGATCTCACCTACTTTTGCAGACACAACAGAGGTCTCAGGAGAAATTCTAACGTGTGTTCTTTGATTCGAGCAAGTAAGTGATCCTTTGCCATCTTTGTCAGCAGCACGGATTCGACGGCTCGAAATCACTTTACCTGATAAAATATTCAACGAAGTTCCACCTGCCATCACCAGATTTTTTAATTGGATCGGTGTCAAACTTGGATCTTTCGCTTTCAAGAGACCAATCAAACCTGTCGCATGAGGTGTTGCCATCGAAGTACCACTCAAAGTCTCGTACCCATTATCTAAGTATGTACTGAGGATATCCTCGCCTGGAGCAGCCACATGAACACTCTTGTTGCCGAAGTTTGAAAATGATGAAAGCTCATCTCTGTTATTTGTAGCCGCAACAGAGATAATATTCGCTAATTTGAAGTTCGCAGGGAAGCTAGCCTTTTTGTCGTTGTCTTCAGTATCATTGCCTGCTGCAGCAACAAACAGAATACCATTGTCTCCGAGAACCTTAATAGCATCTTGCATAGCCTTAGAACTACTACGACCGCCCCATGAAGCATTGATCGCAACCAAATTCACAGGGTTATCCGTTCGAGTCTTCAATTTCGTGAAGTAGTCCATGCAAACCAGCGCATCGCTCATGTTTCCGCTACCATCTGAATCCAGAAATTTGCAACCCACAATGCTGACTTTTTGGTTAACCCCAAAGATACCTTGTCCTTTCGTATTCGTTCCACCCATGATCCCGGAGCAGTGTGTTCCATGTCCATTGTCATCCAACGGATCCCCGGTTTTATCCATTGCGTTGATCCCATGAACATCGTCTATATAACCATCGCCATCATCATCCTTGTTGTTTCCAGGGATCTCGCCTGCGTTAGTCCAAACGTTGTCAACCAGATCAGGATGGGTATAAAGAATTCCTGTATCAATAATACCAAGAACAACGTCTCTATCACCTTTGGTAACATTCCAAGCTTCGGGTGCATTGATATCGGCATCTACTTTACCGTCAATCTTGCCAACTTTTTGACCTATGTTATTCAGAGCCCACTGCTGCGAATATTGTTCGTCTTTCTTATGAAGCAATGTGCTTCGAATTGGATTCACGCGAATTGTAAAGTCTGGTTCTGCGTACAAAACCTGAGGATTTTTTACATATAGCTTTTGCGCAGCACTCAGAGACATATTTTTTGGCAATTCGACTATCTCAACAGCACCTAAATGCTGGAGCCTCTTCTGAGAACGAAGCCCTAAGCTTTTATGAATCGTGCTCGCAGCAAAGGAGGAGATTCCCTCTTTAAATCGAACAATCAATCGATTATTATTTGATTCTGCATAACTCGGCAAAGCCAATATTGAGGCAACTAAAAAAAGAGAACTCATCCACGTTCTAATACTCATGCGAACCCCCGGATAAATGTCACCCCATTGTGACACAAGGTAATTTACACATAAGCTAGAAGTGAAACAGAATTCAAACTTTTTTTAGAAAATTCGTCACATCGGAAATAAATTCCGCACCAGCAATTAGCATTAAAAGCCGGTCAAAACCCACTGCAATGCCTGCCGTCCTCGGGATAAATTGAAGATCAGTCAAGAACGCCTGATCAGGCTTAGGACTTCGTTTACCTAACTCATTTCTTGTGCGTGCCTCTGCTTCAAAACGTTTTTTTTGCTCAACGGGATCAGTTAACTCGAGAAAAGCGTTCGCTAGTTCGGTTTGTCTAAAGTAGATCTCAAATCGTTCGGCAAACAAACAATCATCTTCGCACAAACGAGAAAGTGCAGCCAATTCTTTAGGCCATCTCGTCACAACACACGGCGTCTCTTGGCCAATATTAGGTTCTATCACGGTGATCATGACATGGTGAAATGCATCTGAAAAATCAGCGTGATCTCTGAGAACAAAACCGGCGTTTTTTACGATCTGAACAAGATTGCCTGTTAACAAAGCCTGTCTCAGATCAATTTTTGCATAGTCGCGCCAAAGTTCTTCAAGCGTCTTCAATTCAAATGGCTTCGAGAATAGCTCTGGCGCTAAAGCATAAAATAATTTCTCGCAATCTTGTATCAAATCTGAAAGAGAGGCACCTACTCGATACCATTCTAAAAGAGTAAACTCTCGCAAATGAATCCGACCGAGCTCTTCATCGCGAAATACATGGCCAAGTTCATAGATTTTTTGACAACCCCGAGCTAATAAACGCTTGTGATAAATCTCTGGGCTGGTTCTCAGTTCTTCATCGCCCACCCAAACAGGATCAATATAGGCTTCTACAGCGTTGCTTGAAATCAAAATAGGCGAATCGATTTCAGTGAAACCCTGATCATCAAAGTGCTGCCGAGTTATTTTCTTGGCACGATGTCTCAGGTCAAGAAACTTCAATTTTTTTAAGCTCTTCAATCAACGGTTTAATTTTTGTGAAATAGCTGTTCACTAATTTAGACGGCAAAGGCTGACCTGCTGGAAAACGCTGACGCGAAGGGTCTACGTAATTTTTATTCAGCATCATCCCGAAGTGTAGATGCGGCCCAGTACTTCGACCTGTTGTCCCCACATAACCAATAATCTGTTTTTGTTTCACGCTGGCTCCAGGCCTCACGCCTGGTGCAATGCGAGAAGAATGAAAATATTCGGTCACATAGCCGCCACGGTGCCGAATACGAATCATACGACCTGCTGTCGGACTGTAACGAGCTTCTAGAACTACCCCATCGGCGATTGCCCAGAAAGGTGTCCCCGTTGGTGCTCCATAATCCACGCCGTTATGTTTTTTCTGACGCTGCAATACAGGGTGAAACCGTTGACCATAACGCGATGTGATTCTAGTGAGTGCCATCGGCGCTTTCAAGAAGCCTTTCTCGATCGATTGTCCGCGTTCATCGAAAAAGCCTTGAAATTTAGAGTCTTCTGATTCAAATCGAAAGCCTCGATAGATTTTTCCTGAATTATTATATTCTGCCGCCAAAACCCGACCAAAGCCAACCAAACGTCCTTCAGCGTATCGACTTTCTACAATGACTTTAAACGTATCGCCTTTTTGAGCCTCTCGATAAAAATCCAATTGCCATCCAAATAATTCTGAGAATCGATTGACCAAACCGGCGTCGCCACCTGCAGACAAAATACCTTCGTATAGACTCGAGTGAATACGGCCACTTAAAACAGTTCTTCTTTCTGTAACGGGCGTATCAATGCGCGCAACTGCAAGTCCCCCATTTTCAGGTCTTACAATACGATATCGCACAGGGATCCCTCGGGATTCTTGGCGAACCAATTCAAATAAACTAAATGGAGTTTGGGCCTGAGCATAGCCAACATTTTTTTCGATAATAAAAATGTCACCTGCCCGAATCAACTTAAGATTGAGCTCTTTACCCAGCAATGCAATCAAATCAGTGGCATCTTGTTGTGACAAATCATGACGGATCAAAGCCTGAGACAACGTTTCTCCAGACCTAATTCTGTCTGTTGTACGGCTTAATAAAGGCGTTTCAAAAACTTCCTCATTGCCAACTTGATTATTTACACCCAGACCTTGTTCTTGCCATATGAAATAAAAACCAGAGGTCAACGAAAAGACAAATAGCACAAGGCCTAAGGGCAAAAATAAGCGGTTTCTTTTCACGCAATCTCCCTTAAGTCAGAACCTAGCACTATATACGATTCTCGCAATTATGCAAGTAAAGCCTGCAATTTCAAAGCCAAACCCATGTCTCCCTTCACTTTAATCTTGCCTTGCATAAAAGCCATGGTTGGGTTCATTTTTCCTGCTGCAATTGAAACCCAGTCTTCACCTTTGGGAACATTGATCACGCATTGCGCAGCAGCATCTTGGTCAGATTGAGTGACCCAGTCGGACTTCTTGGTCAGATCGACATGCCACTTCCCACCTCCATCTCCACCGATATCAAATAGATAACTGGCGTTAATTTTCTGAGCTTTTTCTGGCGTCAAGCGCTGTTTCATCTCTTCGAAAACTTGTGATACCGTCGACATGGTAATCCTCCGGTCAACACCACTAGCATGGGTTTGGGGATTGCTCAAGCTTTGTAAGCATGCGACAAATAACCGATGCGTTT
The DNA here is from genome assembly GCA_037134495.1 of Myxococcaceae bacterium. Classification (GTDB taxonomy): domain Bacteria; phylum Myxococcota; class UBA727; order UBA727; family JABDBI01; genus AER2-1. The sequence goes on along the minus strand of JBAXMC010000020.1, from coordinate 5,918 downwards.
TTTTGCCCTTTTCATAGTATTGATATTTTTAGGATGTCACAAAAGAATGCCTAGTCTCCTGCAAGAACAAAATCCCGAGGCACTCTTACAAAGAATTCAACAAGAGTCTGCCAAAAACCAGCAATTAGTAGGTCGCTTCAAATTACGTGGAACCGGTCTCAAAAAATTACTAGGAAGCATTGACCTCGATATCATCGTCAAACAACCTCATTTCATCTATTTATCGATAGACTCTTTCTTCAAACAGCCTGCTCGCATTGTAACTTATGACGGCACACAGCTCTACGGGCTCGAAGAAAAAAAATTAGAAGCTTTGTTAACTCTGCCTGTCGAACCTTCGGAGTTGGTCGAACTTTTACTTCGTGACTCAAATATCGATCGTAAAACAATTCAGAAACTTATATTTGAAAATAACACCCTTAAAATCACTTATAAAGCAGGCCATGTCTTAAGTTTTCTGATTAATTCGCATTATGAAATCCAAAAACGAGAACTGCGAGATAACTCTGACCAACTCATCTACTCTGTTATTTACGAAAATTTCCCTCATCGTTTCTATTTAGAAGCTCGTTATAAAAACCAAAAACATGCTATGACTCTGACCAGCGAAGACGTTAAACTCAACCAAGGTGTTTTTGATGACAAACTGTTCCGTCGATAACCTCAGCATCGAATTTGCAACAGACAAAGGAACCATTCGAGCCGTAGATGGTGTGAGCTTTGATATTCCTAAAGGCAAAACTGTTGGTTTGGTTGGAGAATCCGGTTGCGGAAAAAGCGTCACGGCGCTGAGCATCATGCGACTCATCGCAACCCCTCCTGGCCGTTATGCAGGTGGCCAGATTCGTTATGAAGACAAAAATTTATTAGAATTACCAGAACCTGAGATGCGTAAATTACGAGGCAATCGGATCTCAATGATTTTTCAAGAGCCAATGACCTCGCTCAATCCAGTTTTTACGATTGGTAACCAAATAGCGGAAGCGATCTGCCTTCACGAAAAACTAAGCTATAAAGCAGGGTTAGAAAAAGCCATTCACATGCTTGAACTTGTCGGTATTCCGTCACCCAAGGACAGAGCTGAATGTTACCCCCATCAACTTTCAGGGGGGATGCGCCAGCGTGTCATGATTGCCATGGCATTGGCCTGCAAACCTAATTTGCTCATTGCGGATGAACCCACAACAGCTTTAGACGTTACAATCCAAGCTCAGATCATGGAACTCATGCTGCAACTTCAGCAAGAAATGGGCATGAGCATCTTGTTAATCACACATGACTTAGGCGTTGTCGCCGAAACGTGTGATGAAGTAGTCGTCATGTATGCAGGCAGAGTTGTCGAAAAAGCCGATGTCAAAACTATTTTTAAACATCCAAAGCACCCGTATACAGTTGGCCTATTAGCATCTGTTCCGGGGACTCACCATGAAGGTTCCAGACTCCAAACCATCCCAGGCTTAGTACCTAACTTGCTAAACTTGCCTCAAGGCTGTCGGTTTCAGGACAGGTGTTCTCGTGTAACTGATATTTGTCGACAAGTTGAACCCGAGCTCACGTCGATCGATTCGCACTTGTTTCGCTGTTATAACCCTTACTAGGATTTTTCTATGCTCACGATCACGAATCTAAAAATGCATTTCAAGAGCAAGAACCAAACAGTGAAAGCTGTCGATGGAGTAAGCTTTCATATTAATGCCGGAGAAACGCTTGGTTTAGTCGGCGAATCAGGTTGTGGGAAATCGACATTAGGGCGCGCCATTTTGCGTCTTTACGAACCAACCTCAGGTAAAATCGAATTTCAGGGCCAAGATATCACACATATGAACATGGGGCAGATGCGTCCGATCCGTCGAGATCTGCAAATTATTTTTCAAGATCCTTATGCCTCGCTGAACCCCAGAATGACCGTTGGCAATATTATTGGCGAAGCTTTGCAAATACACGGCTTGTTTGTCGAGCCCGGTTCCAGACAAGAACGCATCCAAAATTTAATTTCAACTGTCGGCCTGAGACCAGAAGCCCTCATGCGTTATCCACACGAATTTTCTGGCGGTCAGCGTCAACGCATTGGCATTGCCAGAGCATTGGCTGTTCAACCTAAGTTTATCGTCTGTGACGAACCCGTCTCGGCTCTTGATGTTTCCATCCAAGCTCAGATTGTGAACTTGCTGCAAGACTTACAAGAAAGTTTAAATTTAACTTATTTGTTTATTGCGCACGATCTCATGATCGTAAAACACATATCCACTCGCATTGCCGTCATGTATCTGGGAAACTTAGCAGAAATTGGCCCTTCTAAAGAACTCTACGAAGACCCCAAACATCCCTATACAAGAGCATTATTAAGCGCAGTGCCTGTACCTGATCCGACCCATCCAAGGTCGCGCATTAAACTCTCAGGGGAAATTCCAAGCCCTATTAATCCACCATCAGGCTGCAAATTTCATACCCGCTGCCCATCTGTCATGCCTATTTGTTCGCAAACAGAACCGCTGCTCACACAAATTGGCCAAAACAGGCAAGTGGCTTGCCACCTCTACACAAAACTTTCCTGAAATTCATCCGATAGCTATTCTCATGAAGCATTCATGGGTATTCCTAATCTTATGCAGTCTGTCTTTTGCCGATAGTTATACCTATCATCCATCCAATACGCTCTATCTAGGAGCCGGCTTTGATCCTGCCTATCCTGAACGCGCTTTTCAATCTTGCCTGCAATTTGATGGGCGCTCTAATGTAGATGGCAAAGGAGCCATTAAAACCGAGTACTCTTTAAGTTTAGTCAAAAGTAAAAAAGAGCTCTTTGACCGTCTCAGCATTTCAGCCAGCCTTTCAGCCAGAGGTCTTTTTTGGGGTGCGAATGCAGGCGTAGACTATTTTTCAGAACACCGATTCCACTCTGATTCCATCACTTGGATGCTCACTGGAAAATCAGAGTATGGCCGATATATTATTCAAAATCCAAAACTAACAGCTCATGCCGAGAAACTCCTCAAAGAAGACGAACATGACTCTTTTGCCAAACAATGCGGCACCGAATTTATCAAACAAGAAAGACGTTCTGTTTTAATCGCCGCGGTCTTTTCCATGGAGAACGTCAGTTCAGAAGACATTAAACGCCTCGAAACACATTTCAGTGCTTCTTATTCTGCCGGTTTTTTTGAAGCCAGTGCTCAAATGCGTTATTCAAGATTTATTGCAGAAGCATCCAGAATCAATCGAATCAACATGTCTATTTATGCAATCGGAGGTTCTGGGATCATAGAGCTTTCTCACCTGGTCTTACATCCAGATGATCTAGGAGAAGTTCAAAAAGTCATTGAGCATTACATGAAAGGCTTAGACGAATCTCGTGCTGTGCCCTGCGAATATTTGTCAGGCTCTATGGCGGCATTTGGGTGGCAAGGAGTAACACCTGCAGATGTCTTCAGAAGAGAACGCGTTCTCGCCGATCTCTATTATCGCTACGAAGAGACACAAAGCACTTATCAACGCCTCGGATCTATCTTAAGCAATCGAGACAGCTTGGCCTATAACAAGTTATCGAACACGCAATGGCAAACTTACCAAAATCAATATAATCAGCATGCGACTTATCTCACAACTCTGATGCAGTCCGCGGATGCCTGTTATGAGTCATTCGCAACCTGCGAACTTCCTGGCAATCACTTAGAACGCGTCATCTGGCCTGTTAACTTTCTGTCTGAGTGCGAACAAACGCGCATTCGAGCACATCAAGCTGGTTTAGTCAGCGATAAAGAACTCGAGAAGCTCAGAGCTCTCAAATTAACCCCTGTTCTAAAACCCAACAACAAAGAAATCGGTGCTTACGCTTTCTGCGAGAGGTCTCTATGAAAATACTCATCTTGCTGCTTTTAATCTGCACAGCTTCATCGGCAGAACTCTCCTTCACGGCTATTTTAGAACGTTGTACAGAACAAAATCTCAACCCAAAAGATGCAGAAATTCGAAATCAATGGGCCAAGAGGTGCTTTCCTAAGCAAAAAGAATACTTCGACTTTTTCTCTCATAAGAAGCCAACCCGATATGCTCTAGTTTGGAGCCCGAAAGCCAAGTCGTGGAAAGGTCCTCTTGATAAAAATGCCGCCTGTTCAGACTGGGAACTCAAAACTTTTTGTGTAGCCTCTTGTTATACCCCAGACCAAAAAATCTTATTCGCATCTGGCGAATTAGCGATTGGAGCAGCATTCGAACAAAACGAAAATGTTCTGATGGTCTTACAAGAGGGTTCTTCCCTCGAACACCCTGTCTTGAAGCCTATGCCAGTAAAAGCTTACAGTCGTTCTTGGCAAGACGCTCATGAAATTATTCGCGTGATCAAGACCCAATCAGGTGGACAACTTAAAGTCACCGAAAACCATCCTATCTTACTCAGCTCTGGCATCATGATCGAAGCCAGAGATTTAGAAGAAGGCGATCTACTCGTAAAACAAGATGGTCAACGAGATCCTGTGGTATCGATCGAGAATATTGACTACTACGGTCGGGTATTTAATCTCACTCCTGCCAGCAGTAACCCAACCGAAAATATCATAGTCGCTCAAGGTTTCTTAATCGGCTCTGGTGCCTACCAATATGATGAAGATTTGTATAAGCTAATCCATGCTCGAAATCGAACTCACCATCGCTGAAGCACTTGCGCGTCAAGCAGGCAAAACAGCCCTCTCGCTCCAGCACTTGGGAGCCCTCAGATATAAAGACAACTTTGAAGGCCCTGTTAGTCAGGGAGATCTCGTAGCCGATCAGCTGATTAGAGAGGGTCTTCAAAAACATTTTCCAGATGATTTTGTGATCACAGAAGAAACATATGTGCCAGGTGCAGAAATCCCAAGCACGGGACGCGTCTGGTTTGTAGACCCCATAGACGGCACGATTGATTACGTGGCCGGAGGCACGGAATACTCAGTCATGATTGGTCTGGCTATCAACGGCATTCCCCAATTAGGCGTCGTTTTTGAGCCTGCAACACAAACGCTCTGGAAAGCAAAGCCTGAACTAGCCGAACGCATTGATTCAAACGGCCAAGTCCACAAGTTAGACATCCGTGCCAATTCAGTCCCCGATACCGGTCCAGTGCTGGCTATGAGTCATTCTCACCCTTCTTTGTTCGTTGATTTTCTGGCTAAAAACCTGCCTGTTTCAAAAATTATTAAAAAAAGTTCAGTTGGACTCAAAATTGCTTTAATTACCGACGGGCTAGCTGATGTTTATATGACTTCAGCCAGACGCATCAAACTCTGGGACACTTGTGCTCCTGCGGCAATTTTAAACGCATCTGGTGGGGCTTTAAAATCAATTCATGGCCAAACTCTATTCTTCGGAGGCTCGATCCAGCATGGGATTGAAATTATCGCAACAACACCGCATGCTGAAATCTGGCTCTCAGGTCGGATTCAAAGGGTGATCGAAAAATGGATTACTTTAGGAAAAACCAGAAAACACTCATCTTAGCCACGCTTTGGCTTTCGTTGTTTGTCACGCTCTGGCTCTTAAGTGAGGTTTTACTGCCTTTCATATTGGCTGCACTGCTTGCTTACGTGCTAGACCCGCTTGTTACCAAAATCAAACTACCACGGTGGAACGCCGTTTTATTGATTTATGGTTGTATTGGGGTTGTGATTTACTTGTTTTCAACGCTCTTTCTGCCTGAACTCTATCAAGAACTCTTGAAACTCGGCAAAACAGCGACTGAGACTCTCAATACCCTTAGAGAAACCAACCTGCAAGAATTTGCGACGAAGATCGACTCGTATATCAAGTACTATCAAATACCTATCGCTGAGCTTGATCTGCTCGAAGTTCTGCATAACACCATTACAGACATATCTGAATTTATCAGGGCACAGTCTGCTAATATCGTCGTAGAACTGCAGCAGCTCATCAAGGGAATTTTGGGC
>JBAXMC010000019.1:0-18345 GCA_037134495.1 Myxococcaceae bacterium | reverse complement strand
CTTGTGTGGTATAAAGATTTTTTTCATCAGCAGAAGTTACTTCATCTTTGGCAAAATAAGCCGTTCCTGCTGAAGCTACCTCGCATGGGATCGCTACGGTTGTGAGCCACCCGATAACTTTATTTAAAATGCATCCACAAGCAAAAGTTGGAGTTGAAAATAAAACGCAGGACAGGGTAATGACGATGATTGCTTTTTTCATAAACCAAACCTCACTGATTTAATGCAATCAGGGCTATGGCTTTATTCCTTCGATATCTAAACCTTGACCCTGTGAGCGCTTTGTGACATAGGGTAATCCTTGACGAAGGTGCCGTGCTCGAGTGGTTAGGGAGCGGTCTGCAAAACCGCTAACATCGGTTCAATTCCGATCGGCACCTCCAATGCAGTTTGTCAGCGCTATTGCCCACACCAATATTGCTTTAATCAAGTACTGGGGTAAGGCGCCGGGCAGCACAAATCTGCCTGCAACGGGCTCTCTATCTCTTACGCTTGATTGCTTCTTTACCAAAACAACTCTGAAAAATTCGCATCAAGATCGTTTTATTTTAAACGGCATCGAACAGTCAGGCGAGCGTTTAGAGCGAATACAAGCTTTTTTAAACTTAATGCGTGTTAAGCATGTTGCCTGTGAGATTATCTCTGAAAACCATGTACCAACTCAAAGCGGTCTAGCCTCTTCGGCTTCTGGATTTGCAGCTTTGGCGTGCGCAGCGAATAAATTTTTCGAACTGGGTTTAGACTCCAGAGGGCTAAGTGAATTGGCGCGTCAGGGTTCAGGGTCAGCAGCACGCAGTATTTTCCCGGGTTTGGTATTGATGCATCTAGAAGGTTATGCCGAATCTCTTGAATCGCCTGAACTGGATTTGAACTTATTGGTTGTGCATTGCTCGAACACAGAAAAACAAATTGATTCTCGAACAGCCATGAATAAAACAGCCGAGACATCGCCTTATTACTCTGCTTGGGTAGGCTCTCATGCAGCAGACTTACTTGAGGCATCAAAAGCAATCTTAAACAGCGATTTTCAGAAACTGGGAGAACTCACAGAATATTCGACGCTTAAAATGCACGCCAGCATGATGGCAAGTCGGCCGGGTATTTGGTATTTTGAGTCAATGAGCATGGCTGTTATGAATGCAGTGAGAGACTTAAGGCGTCAGGGCATAGAAGCCTATTTTACGCTTGATGCGGGGCCGCATGTTAAAATTCTTTGCCAATCTCAAAATATCGGTATTTTAACGCGTGAGCTTCAAAAAATTTCAGGCATTCAAAAAATCCAGCATGCAAAACCAGGTCCAGGCGCCTATCTTCTATGATTAGCGCTCCAGGTAAACTCGTTTTAGCCGGTGAATATGCTGTGTTAGAGGGTTACCCGGGTTTGGTAATGGCTGTTAACCGGCGTGTTGTTTTGACGCCTTCAGAACATCTTAGTCATTCGCGTTTATGGGATGCAATTGCGCAAAACCAAGGGGAGCCTCGATTTAAAATCGATTCAAGTGGTTTATACGAGGGACATCGAAAACTGGGTTTAGGTTCTTCAGCGGCAGCGGCTGTTTGCATGACGGCATTTTTGGGTGTTTCAGATATCTACAAGTGTGCTCTAGAAGGCCACCGACGTTTTTCGGGTGGTTTAGGTTCCGGAATCGATATCGCAGCGTCTTATTATGGTGGTTTGTTGCGTTTTCAAAATAGCTCTGCAAAAGAACTAAAGCCTCGGTTTGATGAAAAATCACTTTTGTGTGTTTTTACAAAAAAATCTCAGAATACGCGGACCTTTTTGGCCAGCGTTCTAGAATATAAGTCTAGAAAACCCCAAGATTACGCAAAACTTATGGCAGATTTGGGTGAACTTAGTGCTTACTGGGAATTAGTTTATACGAGTTTTTTTGATTGGCGAGACTTGGGCAAGCTTGTGGCTACCAATCTTGATCTACTCGCGAGGCTATCAGAAAAAGCAAAAATAGATCTTTTGACACCCGAACAACAAAAAATCGCACAAGTCAGCCAACAGCATGGTGGTTTTTCAAAACCCAGTGGGGCTGGCGGGGGCGATATCACGCTTTGTTTTGTGCCACCTGAAAACCGAGAAACGCTAAGTCTTGCTTTGCGAGCGCTTGGATTTCTGCCGCTTGATTTGGACTATTTCGCGCCTGGGCTTGCTGGGATTTGACACAGCAGCTTATATGCTGTATCTTCAAGACATGCCGGTTTCTGGAAAAAACGTTATTCGGTTGCTGCTTGGCTTTGGTTGGAAAATCAAGAGCCAGAGAGGTTCTCACGTTAAGCTTGTCAAAGACGGGAAAATCACAGAAGTGCCCCTTCATGGAAACCATGACTTAGGAAGAGGCCTCATTAAAGCGATAGAGAAACAGACAGGAGAAAAAATTTTATGATTCGTTATCAAGCTAAAATCTATCAAGACGGAAATCGCCATTCTGTTGAGTTCCCCGATCTTCCAGGCTGTTTCAGCGATGGCAAAGATCTTCGTGAAGCTACTGAAAACGCCAAAGAAGCTTTGAGTTTGTATCTAGAAGAGGCAAGAGATCCACTCTGGGCCGTTCCTGTTCCTAAAACTTATTCTGGAGCAGAATACGTTTGGGTTCAGCCGGATGAAGATGTTGCTATTCCGCTGATGATTAGGCAGGCACGACAAAAACATAATACTTCACAGCAAAAAATCGCTTCAGCACTCGGAGTTACTGTTCAACAAATCCAAAAATTGGAGACACCTGGAAAATCTAACCCAACAGTGAAAACACTCGCAGCGATCTCGAGAGCGTTGCATGAAACTCTGGAAATCAACTTGATGACGCCTGCTTAATTTTCTACCGCTTGATTTGGACTATTTCGCGCCTGGGCTTGTATCTTCGAACGAGATCTAGTCCAGCCAGCAAAATTACAAATCCTGTAAGTAATAAATCAATACCCAAGGACACTCCCGACTTGGTAAACCATAAAAGATGAAATCCAAGCAATGCTGGTCATGGCGACAAATTGAAACAACGGCCATCTCCAGGTTTGAGTTTCTTGCCTCATAATGACAAGTGTACTGATGCACTGCATAGCCAAAGCAAAAAAGACCAGGAGCGATACGGCCACTAATGGCGAATAAGCCAGCGCCCAGTTAGAGTCCATGCCGTAAATAACGCCCAGTGTTGAAACCATTACTTCTCGGGCGCTGAAAGCTGCTAATAAACCTAAACCTATTTTCCAATCAAAACCTAACGGCGCAATCGCAGGTTCTATGAAATGCCCCAAGCGTCCTGCCAGTGTTTCTTGTATCGGAGCACCCTGAGGAAAGTGAAACAATGCCCACATGAGAATGCTCATACTCAAAATCAGAGTCCCTGCTTGTCTTAAAAAAGCTCCAGTACGTTCTTTAACGATTTTGAAAATAGGGCCAATGCGAGGAGATCTGTATCTCGGCATTTCCAAGATTAATTCATCTGTTTGGGTTTTTAAATAAAAGCGCTTTAAGCAGTAACCACCCAAAAAAGCTGCTAAAACACCTAACGTATAAAGTGAAATCATGACAAGAGCGCCTTGCCAAGCTGGAAAAAACGCAGCTATGAGTAGAGCATAGAGGGGTAACCTGGCTGAGCATGACAAAAATGGAATCACCAACATAGCGATTAATCTGCTTTGCTTGGATCGGATGACTCGTGTGGATAATATTGCGGGGATTGCACAAGCAAAACCTGATAATAACGGCACAAAAGCTCGACCCGACAAACCGGCTTTTGATAATAATCTGTCTAACAAGAATGTTGCACGTGCGAGATAACCGCTCTCTTCTAAGAGCCCCAGCAAGAAAAACAACAAAGCGATTAAAGGCACAAAAGCCAATAAAGTCCCAACGCCAGCGATAATACCTTCAACCAGCAAAGATCCAAACAGAGGGTAGTCAGATAAAGCGGGCAATATTTTTTGCCCGATATGCTCAAAACCAGTTTCTAAAAGATCAGCAAGCGGCTTACCAATGGCAAACAGTGTTAAAAATAAAACGCCAAAAATAGCGGCCAAAGCGACAAGGCCTGCAACAGGGTGCAACAAAATATCATCAGGGTTAAATTTCGTGACAGGTTTCTGGGTGATAACGCCTTCTAGAATCGCATCGATTTTTTCGTAGCGTTGACTGGGTTTTATGCCCCTCTCTGCAGGGTGGAGAGAGGTTAGGGCTGAGGTTAGAAGCGCTAATTTTAACTCCTTCAAACCCTCGCCAGTCCTAGCTGAGACGGGGAAAACATCGAGGCCTAATCTTTCTCCCAGAAGCTTTAAATTAATCTCAAGGCCAAGCTTTTTTGCCAAATCTATTTGGTTTAATGCCACCCGTGGGTGGTATCCTGCGTCCAATAACTCTGTTAACAAAAACAGGTTTCGCTTTAGGTGAGTGGCATCCAAAACGAATAGAAGTGAGCCAGAATCTAACAAATCAAGCGTGACTTTTTCTTCATCTGAATAAGCGCTGAGGCTATAAAGCCCAGGTAAGTCTACAAACTCGATCGACTCTCCTGAAGACAGGCAACAACAAGCGCTTTGTTGTTCAACCGTCACACCTGCATGATTGGCAACTTTTACGCAAGTCCCTGTAAGAGCTTCAAACAACGAGCTTTTCCCTGCGTTTGGGTTGCCGATGAGTAAAATTTTCATGTTATTCAACCTGGAAGTGCTCTGCTTCATCTTTACGAATGGCTATTTGAGTCTGACAGATGTCAAACAATAACGGGCTACCCAAAGGGCCTCTGCGAACCAATCTAACCAACGCACCCTCTACGAAACCTAATTCTTGTAGGCGCATTAGTTCAGCGGTCTCTCGTTCTGGCCTTAAAAGCCTCCCAGATTGACCAATGGCTAACTTGTTGAGAATCATTCTCAATTAGAATAACAGCTGGATCTAGGTATTGCAAGGGAGGAAGAACATCTTTGATTAAGCCAAATTGCTTTTCGGTAATGATCTAACGTAATCTTGTCGTATGAAATTACTAAGTCTTATCTTTATTGGAATTTTACTGGTTAATTGTTCTAGTGGTTCAGGAAGCCCTGCACCAAAGCCTCCAGGTAAGTGCTCTTTGGGAACAGGGAAAGATTGCCCAGGTCCTGGCCCTGGTCCGGGCCCAATTCCTGTCGTCCCGAATTGGTCTTTGTACAGTACAGATCCAACTAATACTGTTTTCTGGGGAACAGATATTACGGACCCTGCCTTTGAGGCGATCTGGAAAATCAACGGGCTTTATGACGACACGATAAAACAGCCGATTGGTCAGGAAAACTGGCAAGCTGGGATCACGTATTTAAAATCAGACGCTTTCAAAAACAAACTGCCGAATATCGGCACCTATACTTGCTACGATCGGAAATCGACAGATTCTTTCGGGCGCCTATTAAACGGAAATTGTACTGAGGGAGCACCGTCTACTTGTACTGCGCCTACTGGAGTAAAGGTTCAACAATCTTGGGGATGCACAATCTACGGTAAAATAACTTGCCTAAACCAAGGTGGTACATGCAATAACGTGAGCAAGTCTGGTGTGAAGACACCTTGGCCAAATAATGAAGTTGCTAATCAAAATGCAAACCCCTGTTGTGTCTATCAAGATACCAATAATGCGATTTATCTCACAGGAGATTGCACGATTCAAGATGCAACACAAAAGAAAGATGGAGTAATGGCAATATCGGTTCCTGGCATAGCAAATGCTTGTTATGTCGATGGCTCAGGTACGAGCCCTGCCACTAAGCACACGAATGGTTTTTATTGTACCAGTTGGGAAACAACGACGTTTGATCTCAGCAAAACAAATCTTCAGCTCAAAAATCTCTATGACACAGGCGTTGTTGGCTGCATGGCTCCTTCAACGGTTGTGGGTGCAAGCACTCAATGGGGCGGTTTGGGCATAGGCTCTACTTGCACTATTGAAGATCCGAGCGTTATAACTGCGATTCAAAATCCAACATACTTAGATGCCTCTATCATGTATGCAAATCCGTATCAGAACCCTGAAATTGCCGGGCTGAGTGCTGTAACTGGCACCGCTGGTGACCAATACTCTATTTTGAATTCTTTTATCGATTTTTGTAATAACTCATCATATTCTGGGTTCTGCAAAAAAGGTAGCACAGCGACATCAGGTCTAGGTCACTTGGTGGGCCAGATGGGCCCTGTTTCTTTAACGAATTATGTAACGTTTATGAAAAAAAATAACCCCAAAGGTTATTACACTTGGCAATACGATGATGCTTCAAGCCTTACTCAGTGTGATGCGCCTTTATCAAACGCCATCGCAGTATTTTGCCCAAGCGCAACCCCGGTTACCCCTCCAGCAGGTATGGGCCCAGCCAATCGCTTCGCTGCTTATAATAACTGTGGGTACGATATTTGGGTTCAAGCAAAAACAGTTAAAGCAGCAGGAGGTGTTCCCGCTTATTGCACTCCAGCTACTACGGTGCCGAATCAAAAAGTGGGAGTTGGAGACTGCCTCGTGAAACTTGCAGCTAACACGAGCACTACTGGTACTTCTAACGGTGGCTACCATGTCTACAGCACGCCGCAATCAGGCCTGCAGAGTTTCAATATTTGGTCCAAAACAGGTTGCGATGGGACAGGATTCAACTGCAAGACAGGAGAAACAGATGACAATGGTGGGTCCAAGTTTTCTCCTGATTATGGCCCTCAGCCTGATATCGAAACCAAAGTAGAAGGAACTTTTGGGTGTACTTTGACTGACACAACAAAGTGTGGGCAAACACAAAACTTCTCTACGTTATCACCTTCGACTTTCCTGGATGTTACTTTTGTGGATGGTTTTACAAGGCCTGTTCAGCTTCAAATTATACGAGATTCAAAAGAAACCAATGCGTCTTGCAATACGACTCCGTTCCCAGTTTTAGATATCAACCAATGTCCAACAGCTGAAGATTTGTCTGTTAGACCGTGATTAAGAGGTGAATTATGTTATTAAAATGTCTGATGCTCGGATTATGTTTGTTCTTCTCCGCTTGTGGCGGTTCTGATTTGCCGTCTCAAGCCAACAGCGCTCAGTCTTGTCCGGCGTGTCCTGGCGGGGTTGAATGTCCCTTCTACCCGTCGCAGTCTGCTCGGTACGACTCGACCTGTTATAACGGATATTGCGGCTGTGGAAGGAAAGCTTGTTGTTCCCCGTCTTTCATATGCAGCAATGGTGAGTGTATCTAAAAAAAAGCCCCCCTGCGTCCAGGAGGGCCTTTTTTTGAGAAACAGGTCAAATGAATGTGGGATTAGAAGCCCATACCACCCATTCCGCCCATGCCTCCCATACCACCCATGCCACCGCCCATTGGAGATGGAGAGCCTACGGTTGAGTCTTTTTTCTCATCTTTATCTGCAATCATAGCCTCTGTTGTGAGCAACAAAGATGAAACAGAAACTGCATTTTGCAAAGCCGTACGCGTGACTTTGGTTGGGTCCATAATTCCCCAAGCAATCATATCGCCATACTCTTCGGTTGCAGCATTAAACCCAAAGGTGCCAGTGCCTTCTTTGACTTTGTTCACAACAATAGAGCCTTCATGACCCGCATTGGTTGCAATCATACGAAGTGGTTCTTCGCAAGCACGTTTAAGCAGCTCGACGCCGAACTTCTCGTTAGGCAAGACAACCAGACTGTCTAAAGCTTTCAAGCAACGAATCAAAGCCACACCGCCGCCAGGTACAATACCTTCTTCAACAGCTGCACGAGTTGCATGGAGCGCATCTTCAACACGAGCTTTCTTTTCTTTCATTTCAACTTCAGTGGCTGCACCGACTCGAACCACTGCAACACCGCCAGCTAATTTAGCCAAACGTTCTTGTAGTTTTTCACGGTCATAATCTGAAGTTGTATCTGCAACTTGAGCACGAATTTGCTTGATGCGAGCCTGAATCTCTTCAGGTTTACCAGCGCCGTCAATCAAAGTTGTGTTGTCTTTATCGACAGTTACACGTTTTGCACGACCCAAATCAGCCAAGCCAACGCTTTCAAGCTTCACACCCATGTCTTCAGACACAAATCGTGCGCCTGTCAAAGTTGCGATGTCTTCGAGCATTGCTTTACGACGGTCACCAAAACCTGGAGCTTTAACAGCACAGATGTTGAGGGTACCACGCAGCTTGTTAACAACGAGAGTTGCCAAAGCTTCGCCTTCGATGTCTTCAGCGATAATCAGCATAGGCTTGCCGCTCTTAGCAACTTGCTCAAGCACAGGAAGCATATCTTTGAGGTTCGAAATTTTCTTCTCGTAAACCAAGATATACGGGTCTTCTAGGTGAGCTTCCATGCGCTCAGAATTGGTCACAAAGTAAGGAGACAGGTAACCACGGTCAAACTGCATACCTTCAACAACTTCAAGAGTGGTTTCGAGGCTTTTTGCTTCTTCAACTGTAATTACGCCTTCTTTGCCAACTTTTTCCATGGCTTCAGCAATGATTTCACCAATCGTGTGATCGCCGTTAGCCGAGATGGTTCCAACTTGAGCAATCTCGCGGTGATCTTTCGTAGGCTTGGAGAGTTTTTTAAGCTCTTCAATCAATACTTTAGTTCCTTTGTCCAAGCCACGTTTGATTTCCATAGGGTTATGGCCAGCGGCTACGTATTTTGAGCCTTCAGCAAAAATTGCTTGAGCCAAAACGGTTGCGGTGGTTGTACCGTCACCAGCGTTGTCAGAAGTTCTGGAAGCGACTTCTTTGACCATCTGAGCGCCCATGTTTTCAAACTTGTTAGAAAGTTCGACTTCTTTGGCTACGGTTACACCGTCTTTGCTGATGGTCGGAGCGCCCCAGCTTTTTTCAATCACAACATTGCGGCCCTTGGGTCCGAGTGTGACTTTCACAGTGTTAGCCAGAATATTGACGCCTCGTAGAAGTTTTTCACGAGCGTTTGTATCAAAAATGATTTCTTTTGCGGTCATGTTATTTCTCTCTTTTTGTTATGTGTTATGAATTAATAATGCCCAATAAATCATCTTCTTTGAGTAGTAAGAAAGATTCGTTGTTAAGTTTGATTTCGGTTTCGGCATATTTTGCGAACAAAACACGGTCACCGGGCTTAACGGAGAGGGGTCTCAGGGTTCCATTGTCTAGGATTTTTCCAGAACCGACTGCGACGATTTCGCCTTCTAGAGGCTTTTCTTTAGCGCTGTCTGGGATAAAGAGCCCGCCTTTGGTTTTGCTTTCGCTTTCAATGCGCTTTACTAAAACGCGGTCATAGAGTGGTTTAAGCTGAGTAGACATAATGTTCTCCTTGTTTAACTTGAATGTGCATTCAAGATAAACACAGGGAGCTTTAGGTCAAGGGGCTGGCCTTGGAATAGCTGCTTGGTCATAAATGTCTGACTTAAATGGGAATCTGCGAACGATTATAGGATGACGAATTAGATACTTAGAAAACTATGCTAGAACTGAATCTTATGTTGGAGAACTTTTTAAAACAGGTCATTGATCAGGGTCTGACTAAAAAATTGGCTTGTCTGGTTGTTCAGGGAGAGCATCGGTTTGAGTTTCATGCGGGGACTTCGATTTCAGAAACTGAATATGATTTGGCAAGCTTAACAAAAATATTTTGTACGACTCTTCTAACGGCCAAAGCTGTCTCAGAAAAAAAACTCAGATTAGATGAGCAGCCTTGGCCTAATTGGCGAGGCGTGACCATAGAACTTGTGCTTACTCATAGGGCAGGATTACCTCCTTGGGTCGATATCAAGAATATCCAAGATGCATTGGCGACCAAACCTATTGAGAAGCCAGATGTTCACACAATTTATTCAGACATGGGGTTTATTGCTTTAGGAGCGTTGCTTCAGGAGAGAGGTTGTTTTGAAATGGCAGGGCCGTTACATTTTTATGGTCCAGAGCAGGTCGATGACCCACGTTGCTTGGCATTGGGCGGTATAGCTGGCCACTCTGGATTGTTCGGGACACTTGAAGGCGTATTTGAAGAGTCTCAATTTATCTTGAAGTGCCTTAAGAATCCAGAGTCGGCTTTTGAACAAACAATCAAAAAATTTGCGGAATATCCGGGTCCCAGGGGTCTTGGGTTTGATAAACCAAGCCTTGGAGGCTCTACGGGAGAGGCTTTGTCTGATAAAGCAGTGGGCCATTTAGGCTACACCGGGACGAGCGTATGGATCGACCCGGTGCAGGATGCCATCTATATTTTACTGATGCGACGCTTAGATGATGGTTCAAAAAGCAAAGAATTGATGGAGTTCAGGAGACAGTTTCACCAGCAGGCAGCTTCTCTTTGGTCTTCTTCATAGTCACTCGGAATCCGTTTCCACCGTGGATTAGGTGAATAGTTCGTCAAGTATCCGTGTTTACGAAGCGCTTCTAGAAATCGCTTGCGAATGTTTTTTTCTAGCAACTTAATTCGAGCTCTGGTGGTTCCCATCTTTTCGGCTGTGCCTTCTTGAGTGAATCCTTTAGCAAATCTGATTGCAAAGAAATTTTTCTCTTCGGCGCCCAACTGATCAATAAAAGCCTGCATGATTTTTTTGAGCTGTTGATTCTCAGCCTGTTTTTCAGGGTTAATGCACATGTCACTATCAAATGCGCCTGAAAAAGCGCCTTCTGTACTTTCTTTATCGTCAATAAAGTCAGTTGAAATCAGACGGTCTCTGTGCAGACTCTCTCGCAAGACAAGATTCTTGGCGATAGAGAACAAATACGTTTGAAAAGGTCTGACACCGTCATAATTGACACGTGTTGTTTTTGCAAAAGCACGTGCAAAAGTTTCTTGAACGAGTGATTCAGCATCTAGGTTTGCGTCTGTTCCTCTGAACCGGCATACTTTGCCTTGACTTGAAAAGTTAAATCCACTTTGAAGGAAGCGACGCAATGAGGTTGCGTATTTTTCATACAGCGCCAAGAAGGCAGCTTCTTCACCGTTTCGATAAGACAATAGCATTTGCGGATCTCTAAGCATCGCGTGACTCCCTTTTGTTTGTGAGTGTAAAGAGAGTTTCGCTTGGATTTGACAAAGGTTGCGTGAAACGTTACCGCCTGACTCCTATGCGACGAATTATTATTTTGCTCGGCCTCATCAGTACAGTTGCCTTCGCCGAAGATTGGAAACAAGAAACGGCGCCAAAACTTAATTTTCTAGAATTGAACGGTTACTTTAGAAGCCGCATGAATGTTCTAAACCACTGCGACCTGGGAACTTTTGATCCTGCTTCAGGTGGGACGTCGAGTTGCCCGGTACCAACTTCTTATAACAGTGTCGAGAATGCGAATAAAAATGCATCTGATCGACCTGCTACTTTGTTCTGGGCTGATCTACGCTTGCGTTTAGACCCGACCATTAATGTCAACGAAGATATTCGGATCAAGGGAACAGTTGATATCCTGGATAACATGGTTCTGGGTTCTTCTAGCGGCTTATACAAAAGCCCTAGCTACCCCTATTCTTTTTTGAGTGCCACTCAATATGAAACTCCCGGTTATTTGACGGTCAAACGCGCTTGGGCTGAGATCGATACGGCCATTGGTGAAATTCGATTCGGGCGTATGCCGATTAATTTTGGTTTGGGTCTTCTCTATAATAGCGGTAACCAGATCACCAATGATTACGGCGATAACGTTGACGGAATTATGTTTCCGACACAGGTCTGGGGACATTATTTGATTCCTGGAATTTTTGTCTCTTCAACGGGCCTAAGTCAACGTGGCGGCGGTATGGGAACGCTAGGCGATAACGGAAACAGCTATCAACCGAACGAATGGGGTCAGCGCTATGATATGGACCCAAGTGACAATACGTATAGCTTTGTCTTAAGTTTTGCAAAAAAAGACAAAGAAGCTGATATCAAAGCTTTATTGGCCGATAGTCAGTGGGTCTTAAACTATGGCGCCATGGGGACTTATCGATTCCAAGTTAACGAGCAAATGCTTGATGCCACTGGAAAGATCATCATGCAAAACAGAAATTCAAACGCTGGTTTTTTGTCTTTGTGGGCTGATTATTATTTGAATAAGTTGCATATCGAAGGCGAGGCGGTTGGAGTGATTGGTGGGATTGCTAATTCGACAGGTTTGTGGGCGGATGCTACTCGCTCAGACTCGCTTTCTATGTTTCAAGCGGGCTTAGCGCTGAGATCTCGTTATGGTTTCATGAGTGATAAACTAGGTGTTGGTTTAGATGCCGGTTGGGCGTCAGGAGATCAGGCTTATGGAATGGGTGCACGACCAGGGCTTAAGAAGACAACTCAAAAAGGTGATGCAGATGGTCAGCAATTTGGCGGTACAGATACCACTATTAATAACTTCAGATTTAACCCTGCGTATCAAGTTGATATGCTGTTATTTAGAGAGATTATCGGGACCGTTACGGATGCGTTTTATCTAAAACCACATATTGCGTATGACTTTACGAAAGCATTTGGGGCCCGTTTAGATGTGATTTCGTCGTTTACAAACTTCGCTGAATCAGCACCAGGACAGAGCAAAATGCTGGGTTTAGAATTTGATGGATCTGTCTATTATCAATCTGAACAAGGTGTCTTTGCTCGGATGCAATATGGGCTTTTGGTGCCATTTTCGGGTTTGAATCACGGAGATTCTGCAACGACTGGCAATCTTGCCAAGATGGCTGACTTTGGAACAGCGAAAGTAGCTTCAGCATTTCAAGTGTTTGGCGGGATTTCGTTCTAGGAACCTCGCTTTTTACACAAGTTTCAGGTTGAAAATATTGGTTACGTTTCTGAGCTCAGTATCATCGCTGAGAATTCTTTCTGACGGTAGTACTTTTTCTAAGAACTCAGACCAAGCTACGCTATCTACACTGATAGCAACAAAACCTGCGATGCAGTGAAATCTCTCGCCCAGTCTCGAACCGTAACGAATTCCAGCATGGCCGATGTTGTAAATATAGGCAGATACTGCCTGAGTAAATCTACGACCATTCACCCCAGTAGATCTTAGAGATGATTCGTCAATATCAACAAATTCAGCCGTGATGGCTTGCTGCGCAAGGTCTGACTGATTTCTGAGAACTTGGATGGTCTTTGGATGAGTGATGTCTACTATCACCGCTTTTGAACGGATGATTCCAATACCCATCCGCCGAGTCTCTAGCCAATGTTTTGGAATCACTCCAGAGGCAGGGGATACATTATCATCCGATGGGATCAACTCTACTTCAGCAATAGTCTTAAGATCTGGTCTGAATGGCGCTAAGACTTCAGCTAGAGCAGCTTCTTTGGACTCGCCTGTATACAAAGTCATAACTCCATCTTCGGGGTCGCAAATATCAAACCGATTATTTCCTCTTGGAGCCCTAATTGCCCATGGGTCGCTTCTAGAAACACGAAAAACTTGTCTTGGGTGTTTGGCTATTTGCACATCAGCCACCGTTCTCCAAAAACTTATCCATTGCACCTCTTACCCTTAAATAATTTTCCATAAATCCAGCATGCAAGACATTTGCCGGCGAATTGTGTTCCAATTCAGGGTTTCTGCCTAAAAACCAGACTTGGATTGTTTCGGGATCTTCTGCTTTTAAAAAGTCTGAAACAAGGCTGTATAGGTCTCTCAGCTTTATGTTGGTTCCAGGATGAGGTTTTCTTTCACCTCTCACATAACGCCCTATATCGCGGCCATCTGACAAACCGACAATATAGGCTGTCAATTTTTGAGTTAAGACGTCTTGTAGGTCACCTGCAATACTTTGGACAGGAGAGCGTGCGACATCTAACGAAAGGTCATTGGTTTCAATTTGTGCAATAGCGTGTCTCATTTGTGTTACTTTACCATAAAACCACCTTAAACACCACATAAAAAGACACGATTGAAATTTAGTAAATTCCACTGGATTTTCAAAAAGCTTTTGTTTTACTGTATTCGCGTGTGTGCATGGTGCACACGCATAAGCCGCTTCCTAACTTTTAGTGGGTATGGAAGCGGCACCCTATAACAGGCCAAAGCAAAATAATGCCGACGGCCAAGTTTGTCAATTGGAGCAATCATGGCCCGGTCTGTACGCGTTCCCCTTCACGTCATTAAATCTAACATATCTGCTTCAGCAAAAATGCTTTGGATTGAGCTTGCTTTGCTATCGAGTCCAAAAAAACCACAGGTTGCTGTAGACCTCAAAGTCTTAGCTGAAAAAATCGGTCGTTCAAAAGCGACTCTGAGCCGACTTGTTCGTGAGCTTGAAAAAGCAGACCTCTTGGTTCATACCGGCGTTGTTAATAGATATCACAAGACTTATAATTTGGTTTGGATGAAATCTGGGACAGAAATGAAAACGCCTGTCATTCTTGCCCCGACACTCAGTAGCATTCCAGTAGAACTTCACCCAGAGGTTATCCGGATTTTTAAAGTGACTCCCAATAAAGCGGAATTTCATGTCAAAATCATGGCGCTTTTAAAACGAGACTGGGAGAAGAAACAGCCCGGTTTAAGTATGACGCTTTAAAGCTGGGTGAAGCATTATTTGTCAATTAATCCTGGTAATTCTTGCCATGGGATGGCTGTTATACGGGGTGAGATTTGAAATGCCTGTTCTGTTCGACAAACAATATACCCCTTAGAGCTGTTAGGATATTCATCTAGAAATGTTTCCAGATGTTTTGCATCACTTTTTCCCGGTGCTTTAGAATATTTAACTTCTATGGGGATAAAATGCTGATTTTTTTCAATTACCCAATCTACTTCTGGGCCATCCGGGTCTCTCCAGAATCGAATTCGGGTGGGTTCCGTAGAAAACCGGGCACATCGGATGAGTTCTAGACCTACCCAATGCTCAAATAAGTCACCGAGCGCATGTTCGGATAGAACACTGGGTTCTCCAGCTGCAACTCGTCTGACTCCAAGATCAAAGATGAGAAATCTTTGTGTTCGAGTGAGTTTTTTTCGAGTCTTAGATTCACTGATGGGTTCAATCCTCTCCAGTAAAAGGCAGTCTTCTAGAATCTGATAGTAAGAAGCGATGGTTGTATGAGCTACGTTGATTTCTTGAGACAGTTTTTGGAAATTGAGTATTTTTCCAGATTCTGAACAAGCAAGCTCTAGGAATCTTGAGAATTTAGACAGATTTCGGACTGCAGATTCAGCTCTGATTTCATCTTCAATATAGGTTTCAACATAAGATTGGAGATCTGTCTCTTGGTCCAACTGATTTTCTTGAAGCAAAATGCCTGGTAAGCTGCCGTAAGTTAGAAGATTTGTCAGATTTCTTTTGGATACCGGAGTCTCGTTTAAGGTCAGTGGATCCAAATGCAATGCAACCACACGACCAGGAAGAAGATTGGCCTTTTGTTTTCTGAGTTTTCTCGCTGATGAGCCGGTTAGAATAAACTGGGCTAAGTTTGAGTCGTGAAAATTTTGCGCTACATCCAGTAATTCTGGTACTTTTTGTACTTCATCTAATAAGATGAGGAGCTTTTTGTTTTTTCGTTTGGCTAATTCTTCAATTTCTTGTTCAAGCAGACTTGGATCTTTTTCGTAGCGCTGTCTTAAAGAGGTTTTAATCAGTGAAATGGAGAGATCACAGGGTATGGGCCGAAGCAGTGTGGTCTTTCCTGTTTGCCGTGGACCTAACAATAAAATGCTCTTGCCACGGCCAAGGGCTCGCTCAATTTGAGGGCTGACAGACCGTTCCAGTTGTATCATATACTCAATATTCGCCGAAATCTGAGTGTTTGTAAACAGAATTCGTCTGATGGGATTTCATTCTAGCTTTCGCTTGTTAGGTTTGTCATGCGACAAGTCTTGTTCTTTCTATTTGTAAGCTCTTCTGCTTTTTCAAGCAGCTTATCTCTTCGTGAGATTTTTGAGGTTTCTCAGCAAAAAGTAGAATCTCTCAGTCAGCAAAAAGCTCAAATAGAACTGAGCAAGGCTCAATTGTCTCAGGTTGTGTCGAACTATTATCCGACTGCAGGTTTCTTGTTTTCATACACTCGACAACAGAATCCAACGTTGACTTCGAGCACAGGGGCGACATCTGCTTTTACAAACCCTGATCAGCTCTTATCGAAATTCACGCTGGGCTATACGGGCTTGCAGGGTTTTCGTGAGATAGCCGCTTATCGTTCAGCGAAATCAACGATTGAGGCGCAAGAAGCGACTTTTAAACTGGCACGCGTTAATCTCTACACGCAAGTTTCTCAAGCTTATTACAGTGCTTTATCTTCGAGAAAAGATCTGAAAAATCTAGAAGAACTTTTGAAACTTTCACAAATTAGACTCACGGAAGTTCGTAAATTTGTTTCGCTAGGACGTTCTCGAACAGCTGATTTATTGGCTCAGGAAACTCAAGTGGCAACGTTTCAAGCCCAAGTGAAAACAGCACAAGAAACGCAGAAGCAATACGAAGATGCTTTACGTATTTTGACAGGCTTAGAGCCAGAAGATTATATCGCAGATGATTTTGTCGAGTTACCTCGAAGATTAGAATCAATAGAAGAAATTCTGAAAAGAACAGAAGAGAGACCTGATATTAAGGCTCTCAAAGCAGGGGCTTGCGCAGCCGAACAAAATGTGAACGTTGCTTTCGGAGGACATTTACCAACACTTGGTTTGTTTGCCGATTATTACCCTTATCGTACGGGTGTTCTCCAGCCTGTACATTGGGATTTGGGTTTGAGTGTGAATATACCGCTATTCCAAGGTTTCGGTGTGATAGCTCAGGTGAATCAGACAAAAGCAACAGCGAGATCGCTGAAATATGCTTTATTACAAGCAGAGCGGGATGCTCAAAGACAAATTCGATCTAACTATGATGCTGTCAATAATGTGATCGAAACGCTGCCATTGCTGAAGAAAGCTTTGGAGCTGGCACGAAAGACTTACGAGCAGCAACAATTGGATTATAGCCGAAAGCTCAACACAAACTTGGATGTGAACATGGCGCTAACGCAGTATTCCACGCTGATGCGTACTTATGACCAGACGATTTATCAAGGAAAAACAGCTTTAGAAGCTCTCAATGCATCGATAGGACAGTTACCATGAATATCTCCGAAATCTCGATTAGAAAGCCTGTTTTCGCTTGGATGTTAATGGCAGGCTTATTAGTCTTTGGCGCTATTTCGTATACCCGAATGGGCATTAGTCAGCTGCCAGATGTTGATTTTCCTGTCGTGACAGTGACGGTGACTTGGCCAGGAGCACCTCCTGACGTGATGGAATCTGCCGTGGCTGATATCATCGAAGATTCTGTCATGAGCATTGATGGTATTGCTTCTGTTCAGTCTGTTTCTCAAGAAGGTCAGACTGTTATTACGATTCAATTTTTGCTGACTCAAGATATCAATGTTTCGCTTCAACAGGTTCAGACAAAATTATCTCAGGCTCAGAAAAATCTGCCGCAGACGATTAACCCGCCTATTATCACAAAAACAAATCCCAATGATCAGCCGATTATTTATCTCGCAGTTTATCAAAAGGGAGGTGAACTGAGAGAGTTGGCATTGTTTCTTCGTGATCATCTAAAAGATACAATTACGACGATTAACGGCGTTGGAGATGTGGCGTTAGGTGGATTTGTGGATCCGCAAATGCGTATTTGGTTAGACCCTCAAAAAATGCGTGCTCATGAAATTACCTCGCAAGATATTATCGATGCGATCAACAGTGAACACCAATTGGCTCCAACAGGTTATCAAGATTCTGATAGTCAGGAAGCTTATATTCGAGTGCATTCAGAATTTTTGAATGCAGAAGAATGTAATAATTTAGTAATTCCAGTGCGTGCAGGAACTCCTGTCTGGAAAGTTTTAAGAATCAAAGATGTGGCAACTTGTGTTGAGGGAACCGATGAGGTCCGAAGGATTTCGCGTTACATGTCTATTCAGCCGACCCTATCTATCGGTGTGATTAAACAACACGGTGCCAATGCTGTGAGTATTGGAGATGCGGTTAAAGCAAAAATAGCGACGCTAAAAGATTTTTTACCTAAAGGCATGGCTCTTGGAATCGTAACAGATACAACTGTTTTTATTAAACAAAGCGTTCATGAATTACTTTTTACGCTGCTCATGGCTGTCTTGTTGACGGCTTTGGTCTGTTATTTGTTTTTGGGTAATTTCAGCTCTGCTTTTAATGTGATTCTGGCGATTCCTGTATCGCTCATTGGGTCGTTCATAATTTTAAATTATCTTGGATTTACGATCAATACGTTTACGTTGATGGGCCTTTCTCTTTCAATTGGAATTGTTGTTGATGACGCCATTATGGTGCTCGAAAATATCATGCGTCACAGAGAAATGGGTAAGAGCCGAGTTCATGCGGCGTTAGTAGGCGCACGTGAAATCACAGGAGCTGCAACGGCGGCATCGATCGCAATTTTAGCGATTTTCGTACCGGTTGTGTTCATGCAGGGCATTGTTGGT
>JBAXMC010000018.1:0-19386 GCA_037134495.1 Myxococcaceae bacterium | reverse complement strand
CTCTGAAGGGCTCAGGTTGGTTTAAACTTAAACCAGAATTCCAAAAAGCCAATCCTAAGATAGCGACGATTTTAGAAATGAGCCCTGATATCAAAGCTGCTGAAGAGGCGGATGGACGGATTCACTTTACATTGTTTGGCAGCCTCATGGCACCAACGCCAAAATGGGGTAAAGAAAGCTAGAGCGCTTTTAAACAAACAAATCTTGCTAATATGCGAGGGTTTAAATAGATGTCGAGCTCAGAAGTACTGCTTCGAGCGATATGGTGTGTTCCGCATTGGCCGTTGTATTCACAGATACGCCCAAGGGATTCATGGGAACCGTTCAAGCTATAATAATAGCAAAATTGCCTCGTATCGAGTGTTTCAAATGCTTCTTTCCCTTGAATTGTTGAAAGGTGTTCAGAAAACAAGTAATCTGCATAGTCTTTTAGGCTTAGTAAT
This sequence comes from Myxococcaceae bacterium, assembly GCA_037134495.1. Taxonomy (GTDB): domain Bacteria; phylum Myxococcota; class UBA727; order UBA727; family JABDBI01; genus AER2-1. Next base: position 18,943 of record JBAXMC010000018.1, on the reverse strand, counting down.
TCAGTTTTCGATGGGAGTCTAAATCCATTTGCACACTTTGACCCTGCATCTGCTGCAGTGTAAAGCGAGCTGTCTGGGTAAGACCAAACCAAATTAGTGTTTCTATCGGTTACAAGGTCAGGTGCCAGATGATGGTAATCCCCATGGCTTTGTTTTGATGTGCAACGAAAGGCCGTTTCTCCTCTTGGAATTTGATTGTTTGGCTCACGGACAGTGTCTGTGCAAGACATAAGAAAACATATGGACATATAGAAACACAGCAGTAGAATTCTCATTGCGTGAGTATACTATTTTCTAAACCATTGGTCAAACTTATGGAAAGCTAAAACCTGATTTCTTCGAGTACTTTGCCCTTGGTTTCTGGAACTTTCTTGATGACAAATATGAGACCTACTAGGCACATGGATGCATAAATCCAAAATGTGAAACGTGATCCTGCTTCGTGCAACAAGCTTGGGAAAGTGCTGGATACGATCATGTTGAAGCCCCACTGAGCGCAAACAGCCAAGCTGGTTCCTAGACCTCGTTGTTGTAAGGGAAATACTTCAGAGATCATTAGCCACATAATGGGCCCCAAACTAATGGCAAAAAACGCGATATAACCTAGTACACAGAAGAGAGCGACCCAGCGCATACCGATTATATCTGTCATGCCGAAGGCAACGCCGCAGAGAGCAAGACTCATAAACATGCCTGTAACACCAATAATCAACAAAGGTCGTCGACCTACGCGATCAATCAGTGGTAACGAAATGAGAGTGAAAATAACATTTGTGATTCCAATACAAATACTGGCCAAAATAGCATGTGAAGCCGTTCCAAAACCTGCATGTTCAAAAATAGTGGGTGCGTAATAGATAATCGTATTAATGCCTGTCACTTGCTGAAAAAACGCTAGTCCTATGGAGATGATCAAAGCTGGTTTCACCGCAGGAGTAAATAGAGAAGCAAAACTGCCTTTTTCTGTTGTGATACTTTGTTCAATTTCTAGCATTTCAGTTTGTGTGTCTTCTCCCGTACGCAGGGAATCTAATATGGCTTTTGAACTTTCTTTTTGACCACGCAGGGCCATCCATCTCGGGCTTTCTGGTAGAAAAAATAGAGCGAGGCCTAAAATACCTCCAGGAACAGCTCCAAGCATAAACATGAGTCTCCAGGAGCCTTCCGAAGAGAGTAAATAGTTAACGCCATAGGCGCTTAAAATTCCAATGGTAACGGCAAGTTGATTCAGTGAAACGAGAAAACCTCTTATTTTTGCAGGGGCTACTTCAGCCAAATAAAGCGGTGCTGTTAAAGAAGAGATTCCGATGGCTATACCTAAAAACAAACGTGCAAACATGAGATCGGCAGCATTTTGAGCCATGGCAGCGCCCAGTGATGCAAGCACGAAGAGTCCTGAAGCAATCATGAGTGAACCGCGCCTGCCTAAGCGATCAGTGATCCTGCTACAGAATGCAGAGCCTATGAGAGCTCCTAATAAAACAGCACTGACGACCAACCCAACTTGGGTGGGAGAAAGATCAAAATCTTTTCTAATAAATAAGATGGCCCCAGATATAATACCCGTGTCATAGCCAAACAAAAGCCCTGCGATTGCTGCTAGGCCTGAGACAAAATAAATGGATTTGAAAAGTGCCATGCAAGCAGCCTAACACAGGGGTTTATTGAAAATCTTTGTTGAAACTTGAAATTGTCTGCTGATTTATTGTATTCTATAGATATGAGTGATGCATTTATTGATGAATTGAAGAATAAGAAGCAAGAACTAGTTCAAAACTTGACTAGCAAAAAATCTGAATTATCTCGATTAGATGCAGAAGAGCGCAAGTTGGGTGTTTTGATCGAAGCAGAAAAACACAGTTCGAATAGTCATGACAAAAAATCTAAAAATCATGCTCCTTCGAAAGATATACGCACGGACATTGTCAAAAATGAAGCCAAGTTTAAAGAACAAGCTAAAAAAATAGATGACCTGAAAAAAGAAATTCATCATCTAGAAGAAGAACTAAAGTCTGTGACACATGATTTGCATGTTGTCGGGATTTTAGAGTAGGTTATGCGGGTCTCGCTTGACGATGAAGAAGAAGAAAAGATAGAAGCACCACAAAAAGTCGAAGTTGCGACTAAAGAATCAAAAATCGAGCTAGAAGCTGATGAAGAAAAAGTCGCTTTAAAAACGGCTGTTGCTGAAGATATCAAAGGTGAGCGGGCAGAGAAATTTTTAGAACCCATGGAACTTGAGCAAACTGAAGCTGTTCCAAGAAGAAGGGGTAATCTGAGAGCAGAAGCTCTTTCTCAAAAAATCAAAGAAATCAGGATTGATCCCAAAGAAGGAGCAACTGAGGCTGTTGGTAAGTTAAAAGAAAGTGGTGTGAGTTTTCTTCATCACATCCCTGGTCTTGGTTTGTTGTCAGCCTTTTTTGCTAAACGTAAAGTTGTTTCAGAGCTCAAAGAAACAGCAGAGCAATTTCAAATGATTAATCAAACTCGGATGAAGATTTTGATTAAATCAAATCCTTCAGTAACCAGTTTGCGTTTGGCTGAGACCCTTTCCTATGCGCAGATTCAGCTCCAAAAACGTTTTAAAAAATTGCAAAGAAGTAGTTTTGCCACGGATATACAAACGATTGGGGCAGGGGTCTCTACGACGGTTATCGGAGCTCCGGCAGGTGCTGCAATTGCTGGTGTAGGAACACTTGTAAAGGGAACGCAGGGTTTAAAATCTGTTATAACTTTTTTTAAAAAACTCTATAACAGGACTTTAGGAGTTGAACGTAATGCGCATGCTCGTCTTTTATATGGCTTGGCGCTGGAATATCTCCAATCTAAATATCAGGTAGCGCCGTCACGAGATATTGATTTCGTGAATCAAGCTCTTAATCTTGTAGGCACATTGGGAGCTGTTCAAGAACGAGAAGAGGCTCGCGAACAGGCTTTTACGATGCTGAAAAAACTTGGAATCGCGCCTGATCCTGGAGATAAAATACAACTGGATTATTTTAATCAACTAGGTTTTAAGAAAATAAGACAACTGTTGCATAGCTAACCCCCCCCTTAAAAAAGTGCTTAAGCAGCCTTTTTCTTGACGGATGCAGAAGCTCTGTTTTTCTTAGGTACAGCCTTTGCTTTTGCTTTTTTGCGATTTTTGGAGCCTTTACGGAAAGAACCACCTCGAGCGGCTAGGACTCGAGATACGTCACCTGCTTTATCTATGTAGTAGAGATAATTGGGTTCGCGTTTTAGAACTGTTTTTAAAAGCAGTTCAGGCTTCTGGCCCTTCTCTTTTCTTTGGTTTCCATGAACCATCGCTGCGCGACAGACATTTAGATCACGATCGAGATAATACAACCAACCTTTTTCACGCACAATTTTTGCGTTCATCATTTTTTCTGACATTTTAAAAATCCTTATCAATTTGAATAATAATAGAGCACACGCTCGTTGGAGTCATTTTGTCAGCCAAAATTTAGAATGTAAACAAAAAAACGACGACAGAGAAAAAAATTTGGAAAAAGATCTTGCATTAGAAAAATAATTTGTCATTGTAGTCTCACTTTTAAATGAGGAGTTTGTAAATTATGAATGTTAAAAAAATTTCTTTGTCGTCTCTAATTATCGTTTGTTTGTGGTTCTTAATGGATTTTGTTTTCCATGGAGTTATGTTGACAGAGCTGTATCAAGATACAGCAGCCTTGTGGCGACCCATGGAGGATATGAACCAGTGGATTCATTTGTTTGTATTACTGGTTAACACAGCTTTGTTCGTCGCGTTTTATCAAGTACTGGTTGTATCCAAGACGCTTCAACAAGGTTTTAAATTTGGAATGTATTTAGGCTTGATCACTGGATTTGGGTCTGCTTGTTTTTACTTGTATATGCCCATTCCTATTGAGCTAGCGACAGGTTGGTTTGTTTGTAATCTCTTAGAATCTATTGTGGCTGGTCTAGTGGTGGGTCACTTCCTAAAAGATTCAAGCGAAACTGTGGTATGTTGATGAGATGAAAAAATTTGGCCTTATCGGATGGCCTATCAGTCACAGTTTAAGTCCTGAGATTCATAACCAAGCGTTTGAAAAATCAGGCTTAGACTGGACTTATATTTTGTTACCGACAAAGCCGGAAGATCTTAAGCAAGTTGTGGCAGATTTTCGAACTCAGAAATTTTCAGGTGCCAACGTAACTGTTCCTCACAAAGAAAGTATCATGGCTTACCTGGATGCTGTGACACTAACAGCCCAAAAGATTGGCGCTGTAAATACGCTCTATTGGGATAGGGATAAACTAACGGGCGATAATACAGATGCCGCTGGATTTTTAGAAGATCTGCAAGAAAAAGATATCAAACTAAGAAATAAATCTGTGCTGATTTTAGGCACTGGCGGCTCAGCCAAAGCAATTAAAGTTGCCGTTGAACAGGCCGGTGCTATGGTTGAAACTTGGACACGTAAAAATAATTTGCCTGTTGTTCCAAGAGAGATAAATATTAATTGCACACCTGGTCTTGACCCTGAAGTTCTGGCGCGAATTTGCTTTAAACCAGGCCAAGTTTTATATGACTTGGTTTATGTCCCAGAAGAAACGCCTCTCATGCAGAAAGCTCTGCAAGAGGGTGCTCAGGCTTTTAACGGGAAAGGGATGCTTCTGAAACAAGCAGCTTTGAGTTTTAAGATTTGGAAACAATCTCTCCTGAAACTATAAGATGCGATAAGCGAAAATGCATGTTCTCTAATTTCTTGATGAGAGAATCATAAGTTTCTTTTTTCATAAACGGCGTTCGGCTTAAAATCCACAAATATTCTCGATTGGGTTCGCTGACAACGGCATATTGATAATCATTGTCTAGCTCTATAATCCAATAATCTCCCCAACCTAGTCCCGTCCAACGCAGCCATCTTGGTACGAAGTTAACTTTTAACTGAGAGTTGTGAGGAGCATTCTCAATTCTAATAATTCCTTTAGCAGATTTTTTAAAACCATTTGCTTTGCTGCAACGATTTAAGACTTCGATTTTTTCATTTTTGAGAGTGTATTCGGCAGTGCTTTGAACGCAGTTGGTTTCAAAAGAATTAGGAAGTCTGGCAATTTCATACCAGAACCCACTGTAGCGAACCAAATCTACATAAACAATTGGTTGTAAATCCGGAATTCTTTCAGCCAAAGTTGCAAATGCCCATAGGCAACACAAAGAGAATGTTTTCATCCTTGTGTTATTAAATAATCAGTCAACTTTTGGACGTTTTCCTCTGGAGTTTGTTGCAGAATCCCATGGCCTAAATTAAAAATGAAGCCTGTTTTTGGGGCTTGTTTTAAAATTAAATCTGTTTGTCGTTTTAATTCTGACCATGGAGCTAAGAGTGCCAGTGGATCTAAATTGCCTTGAATTGGTTTGTGTTCACCGAGCATACGATGTGCCGAAGCCAGAGAGATTCTCCAGTCAATGCTATAGGCATCAGCGTCTAGCTCGGCGATTAAATTTAAATATCCTGCTGTGCCTGTAGAAAAATAGATCACAGGCTTTTTTGAGCGTTTGGCGATCTGAATTAATTTTTGAACATGGGGAAAAACAAATCTGTGATAATCCTGAGGGCTGAGTGCGCCGACCCAGCTGTCAAAAATTTGCAACGCGTCTGCGCCAGCATTGGCTTGTGCCAGTAAATACTCTCCAGTAAGCTCTGTCAGCGTATTCATGAGGTTATGCCAAGCTTCCTGCTCTGTGTACATAAACGTCTTCGCCAGTCTTTGCTCTCTGCTGGAGCCACCTTCTATAGCGTAACAAGCCAGTGTAAACGGCGCTCCTGTAAAACCAACAAGCGGCACTTTAAGTTCTGGCTTTACGAGTTTGATCGCTTCTATGGTAAACCCAGTTGTTTCTTGTAAAGGTCTCAGAGAGAGCGTTTTAACTTGCGAGGCACTTCGAATCGGGTTTTCTAAAACAGGCCCTTCGCCTTGAACAAAGTCTAACTTGAGTCCAAGAGTTTCTAAAATTGGCAAAATATCCGAAAAAATAATCGCGGCGTCTAGCTTAAAAGCATTGATCGGCTGTAGGGTTACTTCACAAGCGAGTTCAGGCGTTTTAACTAATTCTAGCAAGCTATGTTTGGCGCGCAAGGCTCTGTAAGATGCCATATAACGACCTGCCTGGCGCATGAGCCAGATGGGTGTTTTTGAAGTCGGTTCATGTCGAAGGGCTTTTAGGAATTCCATTGGGCAAAATCTTTCGCAAAATAGGTAAGAATTAAGTTGGCGCCAGCTCGTTTGATCGCAACCAAGCTTTCAGTAGCGCAATTTTGTAAATCAATCCAACCATTTTGGGCTGCTGCATGAAACATCGAATATTCGCCGCTCACTTGGTAGGCTGCTATGGGCACGTTGAAATTGGCTTTTGCTGATTGAATAATATCGAGATAAAATCCGGCAGGTTTGACCATCAAAATATCAGCGCCTTCGGCAATATCGATGGCCATTTCTTTAAGGGCTTCACGAGCATTGGGTGGGTCCATTTGATAAGTCTTGCGATTGCCGAACTGAGGTGCACATTCAGCCGCTTCCCGAAACGGTGCATAGAGAGCGCTCGCATATTTGGCTGAATAACTCATGATGGGTGTGTAAATAAACTTGGCATCATCGAGACTTGATCTAATCGCTTGGACCATTCCATCCATCATTCCCGAAGGAGCAATGATGTCTGAGCCAGCTTGTGCATGAACAACAGCAGCCTTGCTTAAATATTCGAGAGTAGGCTCGTTTAAATAGTGGTGATTGTTAGGATCTATGATTGAGCAGTGACCGTGATCTGAATAATCACACAAACACAAATCAGAGATCACTGTCATGTCGGGACAGATTTTCTTGATGACTGAAATAGCTTTAGATGCGATGCCGGACTGAGATAAGTTATCACTGCCAAGTGCGTCTTTTTTTTCCGGGATTCCAAAAACGATGACAGATTTAATCCCGAGTTGTTCTATTTGCCTGATTTCTTCTTGAAGGCTTGCTAAACTATGTTGAAACTGGCCTGGCATCGAAGAAATAGGATTTTTGTTTGAATCATGACGAACAAAAAGTGGATAAATCAAATCAGAGGTAGATAAGCGAGTTTCTTGAACCAACTCTCGCAGACTGTCGGTGCGTCTGAGACGTCTAGGGCGATTTACTGGATACGCAGGAAAATAATTCACGAAAAGCTCCTAAGGAGCTTGATAAGGGGTTATTCCAATGCAGGCAATGACTTGTTTTTTCAAAGCGTCGTCTTACAAGCAGCTCTATCTATGAAGAATAAAAAACTATTCATCTCGTTTGTTTGTGTTTTCTTTCTCTTGCAGGCGAGGCCTGCGGCTGCATTTGATAGACAGGCTCTTATCCATAACGGCATAGTTATCTCTATCCTTGGCTATGCTCTGCGGGATCAAATCAAAGAATACTGGAAAGAACTTGGCATGTTTACAGGGTTGTGTTTGGCGGCATACCACGCTGAGAGCCTTTAAGGGCATTCTCAAGGACTTCTATTAAGCCATCGATACTATGTTCTTTGGCGCAGACAACATTTTTCAAACCGAAATCAACAGCCGCTTGATAGGTGGTTGTTCCAATGCAGGCGATAATTTCTTCTTTGACTTTATCTGACCCAAAATTTTTAATAGCAGAAGGGCTTGCGAATGTAATTGCATCTAAAACGCCAAAATCATAATCAACCTGATGAGACGGTTTTTGGGTACTATAGACGATAAGATGCGTAACTTTATGGCCTTGTTTGCTGAGCGTATCAAATAGTGAGTTATCAGCTAAATCACCTTGTGGGAGTAAAATTCTCTGTGGCGGTAGGTTTTCAAATCGTTTCGCGAGAGATTTTGAATCAGAAGCTCCAACGGTTGCTGTTTTTACTCCAGAGAGTTCTTGTCCTGCCAATGCTTTTGCAGCATTTTGACTTGTAAAAATTACCCAATCAAATTGAATTTCAGGAATCTCGAACGGTAAGAAAGCGATTTCTATACAAGGATAAATTAAAACAATCGCGCCTTTAGATTCAAGTTTTCGAACGAGCTCAGTATTTTGCTCGAGCGCTCGAGTTACAAGAATTCTCTTACCCGCTAATGTATTCATTGGCGCCTTCGGAAATGCAAATTTGAGCCAGAGACAAGCCTAAATCTCGAGGATTTTTGCCTGAAAGCTCTTTTTCTATTTTTGCTGAACCATCTGGTTTTAAAACTTGAACTCGAAGCTTAATCTGATCTCCTTCTAGAGAGGCTAAAGCAGAAATAGGCAACGAACAGCCTCCGCCGAGGCCTTCCAAAAAAGCTCTTTCTGCTAAAGTACAAAGCTCTGTCGAAATATCATGAATGGGTTTTAAGAGTTCTAATAATTTTGGATCTTGTCGACATTGAATCGCAATTGAACCTTGAGCGGGTGCTGGCAAAAAAGTTTCAAGAGGCAATATCTGTGATACCCGATTGGCTAGGCCTAATCTAAATAAACCTGCATAGGCCAAAATAATGCCATCAAATTCTAAACTTTTACGAAGACGTGTGTCGACATTGCCACGCAAATTAACGATATTTAAATCAGGTCGAATATTCAGGAGTTGAGCTTTGCGACGGGTGCTGCTGGTACCTAGGGTCGCCCCTTTGGGAAGTGTTTCTAATGTGTAGCCTTGTGCGCTGACCAAAGCATCTGCTGCGTGTCCACGTTTTAGGAGCGCTCCGATGCATAAGCCCTTAGGGTTTTGGATGGGGAGATCTTTTTGGCTGTGAACCGCCAGGTCGATTTCACCCGCGATAAGGGCGTGTTCGAGTTCGGCTGTGAAAATACCTTTGCCACCAATTTCGGGCAGAGGACTTTCGGTGTTTTGGTCACCTGCAGTTTGCCGGATTTCAATTGCGAAATGATGGTGAGGCCACGCTTTTTCAAGAGCTTTTTGGGCTTCACTAAGTTGCCAGCGTGATAATTTTGAGCCGCGGCCGCCGATTTTAATCGTTTCTTCATCATGTGTCATTTGGACTTTGACCTTTCTGTACTTGATTTTTTATGGAAAATCGACACATAATATTGGTCTTATGGCACAAAACGTTCTTCATATTACCGACTCTAATTTTGAAACTGAAGTGATGGCATCGAAAGAGCCCTTCTTGCTTGATTTTTGGGCAACTTGGTGTGGCCCTTGTTTAGCAATTGCTCCTCATGTCGAAGCAATTGCGAACGAACATGTAGGCCAAGTACGAGTGGGCAAGTTAGATGTTGACGAAAATAACGCAACATCGGCTAAGTTTGGAATTCGTTCTATCCCAACGTTAATTCTATTCAAAGATGGCCAACCGGTTGACCAAATTGTGGGTGGTGTTTCTAAAGCTGCCCTTGAGACGATGTTAAAGAAACACGTCTAAGAATTTGAGCGGGCTTAAATTCAGGCTCGCTTTCTTCTTCGAAAACATCTTCTGGCACATTGTCTGCGACAAGTTCTTGTACGAAAATTAAATCAGCAGGGGGGAATGGGCGTAAATTCAACTCGCTCTGCAAAACCCACTCAAGACTCTTAACATCTAGTGCTTGCGGAGTTCCTTCGGTGATCTCGCAGCGAAAAATAGATAGGTTAACTTCTTTATTGCTATACGAATAAGTTGTCTGAAAACAACACGAACCTACTTTAACTTCAATGCCGAGCTCTTCCATGAGCTCGCGTTTTAAAGCTGCTTCATCAGATTCACCGAACTCGACTTTGCCGCCTGGGAATTCCCAAGTGAGGCCCATGTGTTTATTAGGCCAGCGTTCTGTAATTAGAACTTTCTTGTCTTTTCTAATTAAAGCCGCAACAACTCGAATTTGTTTTTCGTCCATATTGATAAAGATAACCTGCAGTGCTTAAGGCGAACAAGGTGTGGTCAGAAGAAAAGTCGAAATCTGCGGCAAAACCAAGGCCTGAACCCAGTATTTGAAGAGGCCTACCTGTTTTCAAATTGAGTACATAAAGAGCATCTTGATCAGAACCGAAGTAGAGCAAGCCATTTTTGGCCAAAAGCCTGTTAGGAGAACCTTTGGTGTATAAAAATCTCCAAACTGTTTTTTGAGTGTTTAAATCAATAGCTGTGAGTTCTTTGGGACCCGCAGCAATTAAAAGCTGATTGTCTGTGATGAGTCTCGTGATGCTGGGTAGATTAGGAACGCTCCATAAAATCACACCTGTATTCGCATCTAAAACAGCAAGGCCTTGATTAAACCCAGCTGCAGCAATCTTATCCGAGCCGATTAAGATAGGATCTGTGGCGACATTAGGAAAAGATTTTTTCATGTCTCCGAGTGCAACATCAAACAACAAAGCACCATCAGATAATCTTATGAAATCGAGTTTTCCAGAAGGATTTCCAATGACAAGTTTGTCACTCAAAATAAGCGGATTCGATTGCGTTTTGAGCCCCAGGCCTGCGCTCATTCCTCGTTTTTGTTCCCAAAGAATATCTCCTGTATTTAAATCGAGCGCATAAAGTGTTGCCAGTCCACTCGAAGCATAAACCTGCTGAGCTGAGACTAAAATTGGATTCGGAAGTTCGGCGTCGAGTTTGGTTTGCCAGTTTTGTTCCCAGGTTTGAGTATTTAAACTTACCAAATAACCCTGGTCTGTACCGAGTAACAGCGTTGTTCCAACGAGTGTTGGTTGCGCTTTAAGTTTACCAGGCAAAACAATGCGTTTTTGAGTCAGCCCACTCCTTCGCGAGAGAACATGAAGTTTTCCGTCTGAACCACCAACATAAACTTGGTCTTGATCCACCAATGGCCCTGCGCTCTCGTAACGATTCCAACTGATACAGCCTGTTTCTGGCTCGCTAAATAACGAGGAGATACAGTAATTTTTAATAATTACGGGAGAAGGGGCTGTCTTAAGGGCTAACAGCCCAATGAAAAATAATGGAAACACGTTATTTCTCAGAGAATCCAAGCTTCTGCAGGTCTGTTTCAATAGATTTAACTTTTTCAGGCTGTTTAAGAGCTTGATAAGCTGCTTTGAGGCCCATGAGCGCCAATGGACGCAGAGAATCTTTAGGAGCAGCTTTAGCCAAGAAAGCTTCATAAGTCTTCACTGCTTGATCAGCTTCGCCCAGTTTGAGTGACAAATGAGCTGCATATAATTGAGCCATGCCCATGTCGATATTTAGAAGAGCTGTACGAGTTGCCTTTTCGCTGGCGGGATCATCTTTCTTGAGACCTTGCAGTGCTTTTGAATAAGCCTCCGAGTTAGCTAGACTGCGCTGCTGGGACTTGTAGAGCCACAGGGGTATCCCTGCTGCAATGATGGCGACTACCACCAGGATAGTTATTAAGAGAGTTTGGTTCTTTTTGATCCACATCCAGTTCATGGCGACCAAAATCTCACGACTTAGGGTTTTGGGCAAGACTATAGTTTAAAGAAACCAAAAACATAACGCAGCAATTAGAGTTGGCAGCAAACTGGATTTCAGTAAGCCTAAAGGACGAATGGTTCTTTCTTGAAAAGCAGACTGTAAAATAGCATAACCTGCTAGGTTAGGTGCGTTTGCAATTACGGTCATGCCTCCACCTACAATAGCTCCGCTCAGTAAAGCATATTTGGAAGCATCTGGCAAAGATGGCACCAAAGAGCCCAAGTAAGTGAGCGCAGCGTTGTCAATGAAAGCTGTTAATCCAATGGCTCCTAAAAACAGCGAAAGATTCGATAGTCGGTTGACTATAATTTGTAGCCACCAGTCTTGTAGGCCACCTATGATGACAAGGCCAACCAGAAAGAAAAACACAAAAAAAGATTCTTTGAATTTTAATTTTACATGCACTATATTTGAAAATATTGCGAGAAAGATAAGCAACCAAAAAATAAGCAGATAATTGTGCGAGTAGTTAATAGTAACTGTGAGGAAAAAAAGGTAAATTAGGGTCAGCCAGAAAGGCGTTTTTTGGGTCTGAAGCTTCGGTTGAATATTGATTTTGAGTAATTCTTGTCGGTGTTTCCATGTTACAATGAGCGAGGAAATCAAACAAGCCAAGGCTCCTTTCCAGCCGAAAAGAGTGCAGAGTTCTAAGGAACTCCAACCCCACGTTTTAGCGACCATTAGAACAGGTGGTGCAGCATAAGCAGTCAGTGCTCCGCCAATAGAGACGTTGACAAACAATAAACCAAGGGTTGTGTATTTAAATTTCTCAGAAATATTTTGTTGATAGAAATATTTTAAGAGAATCAAAGCCGTGACGGTCATTGCAGCCGGCTCTGTGATGAAACTTCCAAGTAGAGGCCCTAATGTTATGATGCAGATATAAAAGGCTATCGAGCGATGGAGTGGCAGTAACTTAGCAATATATGTGATCGATAACTCTGCATATTCAAGAATTGGCTTCGTTGAACAGATAGCAAGGATAGCAAATACAAAGATAGGTTCAGCAAAGCTTCTGGATTCCAAATAAGTGATGACAGGATGATAGCCTTCTAGACCAGCGAGACAGAGGAGCAGTATCGCTGCCCAAAAACAAAATATGAGTTCTATTTCGCTCAAAAATTTTAAATGACGAAAATATTGAACACTGAACGTGTGAAGAATAGACAGCCCAAAAAGAATCAAGGCAAGATACTGGATTAGGCTTGGATTCATCTAAGCAGGTGCCTGCCACAGAAAAAGCAGCATGAACAGAGACTGTTTTTAATTCTTATTAAACATGTAAGGGTCTCAAACTTATGATAAGACATATTTTGATTGGAATTTTATTTCTGACTTTTTCTGTTTCGACTTTTGCGAACATTCATCAAGATCAGCGACGACAAGAAATTGAAGATTCTGGAAATTCTGTGTTCCTCAATGGGTTCTATGGGATTTTGTTGGGTCTTGTCGCTTCTAAACATCAATCAAAAGTTTATACTTTAATTGTTTTAACGGCAGGATTTGAGGGGCTTAAATATCAGCATAATGGGGCTGTTATTACTCTCTTATGTGCAGAATTTGGAATTCTGGGTGCATGGGCTGGTAGTAACTTGGCTAAAATCTTGCTCTAAGGGTTTTGGGCGAGCCCCTATCATGATAGGGTCCAAACCATGCTGAACAGAATCAAATATTCGGACGATCAGATTGCTCGCCTGAGAGATTTAGGGGCCGAGGGTATTGTCGCCTACGTTCATCGATCCAGGAACACTTTGTTGCACTGGGTTTTGAAAAAAACGATCGCCAGGTTTGAATTGCCTGAGCTTCTATTTTCAGCTTTCAAGCCGTCTTCTAAAGCCGCACAGCTGATTCGATCTGTTAGATCAGGTACAGGCGCACTCGAATTTTTTTTAAGAAAGCCCAATACAGCTTTTTCTCAGAAAAAAAGCGAAAAACGAGATTACATCAAGACTCTCATACGTCTCCAAAGAAACTTAGAAAGGCCAATTTTTCTGGTGCCCCATTTGTTGATTCTGGGTGCACGATCGTCTTCTCTGAAACCTTCAACGGTAGATATGATCTTTGGTTCCAGGGGAGAACCTGGGTTTCTGAGACTTTTGTTCAGACTGCTTATTTTTAGTCGGTCGGCCAAATGGGCGATCACAGAACCTTTAAATTTAAAAATATTTCTTGAAAACAATCCTCAAGCAACAGATGAAGTTTTATCTCGGCGTGTCCGTGGTGTTGTGCTTAAACGCTTGAAAATTTTGCAAAGAACCTATCATGGGCCTTCCATCAAAGGAGCCCAGAGAATTCAGCTGGATACGCTGAGAGATAACGACTTGCAGAATTTCATGGCCGGGATTGAAACTCAAACGGGTCTTCCGAAAGTAAAACTTTATAAAAAAGCACAGCAATACTATTCTGAAATAGCAGCTCGTTTCGATGTCGACATGATTCATCTCATGGACAAAATTTTGAGCTTTGTTTGGAACCGGATCTATGACGGAATTGTTTGGAAAGCCTCTGACATAGACAAACTGAAACAAGCGTCGCAAAGGGGACCTGTAATCTTGGTTCCAGCCCATCGTAGTCATATGGATTATGTGGTTTTAAGTCAGATTTTATATTGGGAAGGTCTGATGCTGCCCCATGTTGCGGCTGGTAATAATCTTTCTTTTTTCCCTTTAGGCTCTATTTTTAGACGAGGGGGAGCCTATTTTATTCGCCGTAGTTTCAAAGGCGATCCGCTTTATCCTCAAGTCATGCGTGCTTATATCAAACGCCTGCTTCGCGAAGGATACACTCAAGAGTTTTTCATAGAAGGTGGACGTAGTCGCAGTGGAAAAACTTTGCCACCCAAATTAGGCTTATTGTCGATTATTGTTGATTGTTTAACCAAGCACAAATTAACAGAAGCAACTTTTATCCCTGTTTCGATTTCGTATGAAAAATTGCTCGAAGCGGGTGAATATCGCAGAGAGCTAGAAGGTGCAGAAAAAAAAGCAGAAAGCAGAAGGGATCTTTTTAGTTCGCTTAAATTTTTAAAAAGGCGCTATGGACGCGTTTTTGTTAATTTTGATGAACCTATTTCGTTCGTAGATTTCTACCAAGAAGACCAAAAAGATCTAGTCAAAGGCCTCGCTCACAGAATTATCTCAGGGATTCATCGTTGTACAGTTGTAACCCCTGTTTCTTTGGTGGCTACAGCGATGCTGGCTTCGAAGCGTCGTATTTTGTCACGAGCTCAACTTGAATGGTCTGTCAAAAAAATTGCTCAATACGTTCAAATCCCCAAACCGAATATAGAGTGTGTACTAGAAAGTCTTTTGCAAGACTCTGTTTTGATTGCTGAACAAGCAGGTCGTAGAACCTATTATCGTGTTCCAGAAAAAGCAGCGTTATCTTTAGATTATTACAAAAACAGTTTGATTCATCACTTTGTCGCAGACAGTATTTTGGCCACAGCATTTTCTGTTTCTTGTGGAAATAACAGACGGAAAATCGTTAAAAAATCTATTCTCAGCAAGCAAGCACAGATTCTGAGCCAGATTTTTAAATTTGAATTTAGTTATCCTGCTGGGACCTCTTTTGAAGAATTATTCGAATCGCGAGTTCAATCTGCCATAGACAGTAAGATTATGACTCGTGTTCAAGATCAGATTAGGCTTAATGAATCAAAAGATAGCTCAGAGCAGCTTTTTTTCGCTGCTAATTTATTATCAAATTTTATTGACGCTTATTGGGTTTGTTCCAAGAGACTGGAAGCGGCTTTAACCAAAGCTCCAACAAAAAAAGTTTTGGTCGGCGTTCTGCTTGATTTCTTAAAAGAGGCCGTCTTAAGTGGGGCTACTGATTACCCTGAAATTGTCAGCAAATCTTTGGCAGAAAATGCTGTTTTATTATTCGAAGATCTGGGGATTTTGGTTTGGGAATCTAATAAAGCCAAACTTAAACAAAGTAAAAAAGAAGAATTAAAAAATATTATTCAAGTACTTCAGGAATTTCACTATGGAAGATAAAAAATTTATTAAAGTTAAAGGCGCTCGAGTACACAATCTAAAAAATATCGATGTCAATCTGCCCAGAGATCAGTTGGTGGTGATCACGGGTTTATCGGGATCAGGTAAAAGCTCTCTGGCATTTGATACGATCTACTCAGAAGGTCAGAGACGTTATGTAGAGTCTCTTTCGAGCTATGCTAGGCAGTTCTTGGAAATGCAAGATAAGCCCGATGTTGATCAAATCGACGGCCTTTCTCCTGCGATTAGCATTGAACAAAAAACGACCAGCAAAAACCCAAGATCAACCGTTGCAACCGTTACAGAAATTTATGACTATTTGAGATTACTCTATGCTCGTGCCGGCAAAGCTTATTGCTATCAATGTGGCAAGGCAATTGAAGGCCGTAGTGCAACTCAAATGGTCGATGAAATCTTACAAGAAGTTCCCGGAACCAAACTTCAGATTCTCTCTCCGATTGTGAGAGCCCGTAAGGGCGAATATCGACAAGAACTTGAAGAACTAAAGAGACAAGGCTTTGTTCGGGTTCGCATTGATGGCCATATTAAGTTAATCGAAGAAGATATTAAGCTAAATCCAAAAGTTAAGCACACGATAGAAGTTGTGATTGATAGATTAGTGCTGGATCCTGAAAATAGACTCAGGCTGGCTGAAAGTATCGAACTCGCGCTTAAAAAATCTAAAGGCCTTGTGGTTGTTTTGTTCGGAACGCGAGAAAAGTTACTCAGCGAGCATTCTGCTTGTATCGACTGTGGGATTTCATACCCTGAGATTGAGCCCAGATTGTTTTCGTTTAATGCGCCGCAGGGAGCCTGTCCTAAATGTGCAGGCCTCGGCATGCTCTATGCTCGTGAAGAAGTTGACGAGGAAGCCGTTGGCGAGGTTTGCCCTAAATGTGAGGGTACCCGTCTGCGTAAAGAGTCTCAGTTTATCCGTGTGGGTGATTTGTCTATTGTAGAGCTGACTCAAAAATCAATCGAACAAGCCAGTCAGTTTATAAAGCAGCTTAAGTTGGGCGAACGCGAAGCTCAAATTGCCAAGCCGATTCTTAAAGAAATCCTAGCAAGATTAGAATTCTTACTGGAAGTTGGTCTGGACTATATTACGCTCAGCCGTACAGCCGGTAGTTTGTCGGGAGGGGAAGCTCAGCGTATTAGACTCGCAACTCAGATTGGTTCGGCGCTGGTAGGTGTTTTGTATGTCTTAGATGAACCGAGCATCGGCTTGCATCAGCGTGATAACGAACGTTTGCTCAATACACTGAAACGCCTCAGAGATTTGGGTAACACGGTTTTGGTTGTTGAGCATGACGAAGAAACGATCTTAGAGGCTGACCATGTGCTGGATATGGGTCCTGGGGCAGGGCGTTTGGGTGGAGAAGTCGTTGCTCAGGGGACTCCAAAAGAAATCTTAGCGAATCCAAAATCTTTGACAGGTCAATACTTGTCGCGTGTTTTGAAAATTGAGATTCCCAATAAACGCCGTTTAGGTTCTGGCAAAAAATTAGAAATTGTTGGCGCAACGGGGCATAATCTTAAAAACATTGATTTTAAATTGCCTCTTGGGACCCTTACTTGCGTAACCGGCGTATCGGGATCAGGAAAAAGCAGTTTAGTGGTTGATACGCTTAGACCTATTTTGAACCAAGCGTTTTTTAGTAGCAAAGAAAAGCCGTTGTCTTATAAATCGATTCATGGGCTCGAACATATCGATAAAATGATCGATATTGACCAATCACCGATTGGGAGAACGCCCAGAAGTAATCCGGTGACTTATACGGGTGTTTTTGATGACATTCGAAGTTTATTTGCAAGCTTGCCAGATGCCAAAATTCGCAATTATGAATCCGGGAGATTTTCTTTCAATGTAAAAGGCGGTCGCTGCGAAATCTGTTCAGGCGCTGGTCTTATCAAAATAGAAATGAACTTTCTACCAGATGTTTACGTGACCTGTGATGTCTGTAAGGGCAAGCGATTTAATACAGAAACTTTGACGGTTTGCTACAAAGGCAAAAATATTTCTGAAGTCTTAGAAATGACAGTCGATGATGCTTCTGAATTTTTTGCGGCGATTCCGGCTATCTCTAGAAAACTGGATACGCTAAAACGTGTGGGTCTTGGGTATATCCACCTGGGTCAACAAGCGACAACGTTATCAGGTGGTGAAGCACAGCGTATTAAGCTGAGCAAAGAACTCGCTAGAAGATCTACGGGCAAGACACTTTATATTTTGGACGAACCCACAACAGGTTTGCACTTCCATGACGTAAAGCACTTGCTCGAAGTTCTGAATTATCTCTGTGACCAAGGAAACACAGTTTTGATTATTGAGCATAATCTAGATGTTATTAAGATTGCAGATTGGATTATTGATTTAGGCCCAGAAGGCGGAGAACGAGGCGGCTTTATGATTGCCGAAGGTTCTCCGGAACATATTGCTCAATCTTCCAAGAGTCATACAGGTCGATTTTTGCGACAGATTTTTGAACGCGAAAGTAAGAGTCTTACTGAGCGTGGTACCGAAACCAAAGATTTGATCAAGACAATTGATCAAATCAGAGGGCGAAGATCTCGGCTTTAAGTCCTCGGATACCTCACCCTAAATCCCTCTCCAGCAACTGGAGAGGGACTTCAAATCCACTCTCTAATTATTTTTAAGATCCTATCTTCGTCAGAGCCCTTTTTAGGTTTGCCGAATAGATCGGCTGCGAATTCCGAAAGAGTCTGTCTGCCCAGCAAGATTTCTTCTTGTTTAATTTCTAGTTGTTGCATGATCTCAATCAGGATCTTTAACGAGTGTAGTTTTTTATGTTTTATTGCTGTGACACAGGATGATTGAAGCATATGCTTTGTATGAGATCTTGGTTTGCCAGAAGGAGCAAATAAAAGTGGCCTTATGGTTGACCTGCTTTCATCACGCGTAATTGCAAGAGCGAGTGCCTCAGGGAGTCCGAAACAGCCAAAGCGAAGAGCATAGGGTTGGGTCAATAAATACTGAATTGCCCAAGGATTATTTTGGTAAACAGCTGCGTAGATATCAGGATGGCCATCAAGCTCTTTTAATCCTCGTGTTACATCTAGAACTTCTTGAAGTTGCTCTCTGCCTACACGGTTTGAGCGACCCAGATCTAGCTCTTGTACGAGTTGTTCTTTGGCCCTGTAGAGTGCGCTAAATTCTTCTCTAAGCATTTCATAGGTTTCTTGGGTTCTTTCCATGTAATTCCAGAAAGTCCGCTTAATCATGGTTAACTTGCTTTGTTCTTCGGCTGCTTCTTTTTCTGCAGCCAGTCGCTCTTTTTCTTCACGATCCAAGCGTATTATTTCTGCTTTCTTGGCTGCGTCTTCTGCTTCTTGGCGTTTTTTTTCTGCGCGAATTACTGCTTCTTGTTGAAGTTTTAAATTGTTCTCTGCGATCCTGCGTTCTCGATTAGTTGCTTCTAAAAGAGCTTCTTGTTCTCGAATTTCAGCAAGTCTTGCTTTTTCTAACTCAGCAACACGAGCTGTTTCTAGTTCTTCTTGATTTCGACCTATTTGTTTACAATTCTCTAATTTTTT
>JBAXMC010000017.1:0-21613 GCA_037134495.1 Myxococcaceae bacterium | reverse complement strand
AACTGGCTAACTGTTTGCGTTCAGCCGTTCACCCGGGAATTTGAAGAAGATACCGATCACCGGTTGCCAAACAGCGTAAAGAGTTAGATCGTTATTAGATGGAGTAAAAGAGTGTGTGTCCTCATATACTGCCGTGCCACCAGAAGTCGTTGCCCAGCCAGCAAACACATAGCCTGGTCTGGTAAAGGTGTTCTTATTCAACGTAACCGATCCATTGTTCGCTACCCATTGCTGCGCAATCGCGCCAGTTGCATCCTCAGCATTGGCATTATAAATTACCTTGTGTGAATTATTTGGGATTGGGGCTCCTGAGAATTTGAAGTTAGCGATAGTGCCTTTGAAATAGTCCCAACCAGCAGTTTGATTGCGCTCAGTTACTCCCCAGCCCGTTCCTATTTGGTTAAGAGTAAATCCTGCTTTGCTGAAAACAAATCCTGGTGTCGCTTTACCAACAAACGCACCATCCAAATAAAGTGCCATCGAAGAATCAGTATCTCTTGACACAACCAGTTTAACTGTGTGCGGCTTTCCATCGACGACAGAAGCATTCGTTGCAATGGTCGTGTCTCCGTGTCCGTCATACCACATTGTAGCTTTCAAAATTCCTGAGTTATCAATATAAAGTATCGGCAACCATCGAGATCCTGGCTGAGTAGCAGGATCCGTTCCAAGAGCAAACGATTGATAGTTCAGAAGAACCCCGCCAATGTTATCTTCGTCATCTGGACTCGCTGTGAATGTCATCGACACGATGAAATTATCGTTATTGTCGAACACCAAGCTGCTCGGCATCGAAACGTAGTTGGTGCTGCCATCAAAAACGATATCGTCTGCAATAGACTCGCCAGGTTCAGAGCCGAGGCTGCCATTCAGTACTCCATCAAACACACTACCAAAAGATGTCAAATTGGTCATTGTGTAGCTGGTGCTTTCTTTCGTGAAATCATAGCTGACGAAATCTTGATCCCAAACTGCATAAAGCGTCATGTTGTCAGTTGGAACAATCGTATCCTTGTCAAAATAAACGACAGAACCACCGGATTCCGTTGCCCAACCAGCAAACGTATAACCAGGGTTTACAAAAGTATTGGCATTCAAACTCGGAGATGCACCCTGAGGAACCGATTGGTAAGCCATTGTGCCCGTTTCATTATTTGGGTCAAAGCTAATTAAGTCTGGTATCGCATACATCGAGTAGTTCTGAATGCAGCCTTGGAAGTAGTTGTAGGTATCAGAATGTTCCCAATCCCCACCAACATATCCAACACCAATTTGATTGCGGATCATCCCATCGGTAAGACTACCAGTAGTGTGAGCTGTCCCCATGGAAACACCATCGATCGTAAAACTCAGTGTTGTGGCAAGGTTTGGTGACAAGACTTGCACGCTGTTCGATTCTGGCAGCTGAGCTACTGGATTCAGGTGCGAGGGTAGGATTGATGCAATACTTTGCGTGAGGCTGTCCCATTCTGGCAATTGAACTACAGTCATCTGAATCGTATGCCAGCGTCCGTCAGCAACATAACTGCTCTGAGGAAGGTTTGTTCGGTCTGGAAGAGTTGTCGGGCACTCATTTTTTCCGTTGCTACATAAGTTGGCCAACAAATGCCCGCCTAGATCCACAAACAATAAGGGAACCCAGGAACTTGGGGTCGCACCAACTGCTGTATTCTGGTACCCCAACAAGACTCCGCCTTTTTGCGTCGTTTGAAACTTCATCGACACCGTGAAGTTATAGTTATTGTTCACGATTAACGAGTTTGGCATCGAAACATAGGTGTTGCTGCCATCAAAATTTGCACAGTACGGGGTGGTAGTACTGCCTGAGAAGGTCACGTTATTATTATAATTGGTTCCATTGTCAAAGTTTCCAATTTGGTTGTCGAAACTTTGCTTCGTGAAATCATAGTTGACCGTCAGAACCTGCCACACAGGGTATAGATTAAGTGGAGCGCTCATCGCAGGTGAAGAACCGCCATTTGCGTATGCAATAGTAGTATCACCGAGAGTTATGGACCAACCAGCAAATATCGATTTCGATTGCGAAAATTGATTGAGCCACAATGGAGCAGACGAATTCTTGGCAATCACTTGCGTAATAGTCTGTGACGGACCCACAAAATTCACGGGCCGGCCTTCTGTCCAAACCGCATAAAGCGTCATCGACTGAGTTGGCGCGGAGGGAAGGGTATCACCATCGTGATAAACAATATCTGTACTATCTGGCGAGGTTGCCCATCCTGCGAATGCCATGTAAGGATCAGTTCCTGAATTGGTGAAAATATTTGAAGTCAAAGTAGGAGTAGTTTTTGGCTGCACATATTCAGGAGCCATATTACCCTGACCACCTAAAGAGGTATTAGAATTAAAAGTAATAACAAGCGCACTAGGAGGTGCCGGCAAAAGCGGCAAATTCGCTGAGTTATTAATACCATTTAGAGTGTTTGTAGTCTGCGTAAGATTTGGATTATCAAGACCTGTCAAGCCTGAACAAAATATTGTCGCTCCCACACCTGAACAACTGGCATCCGAGCAGGTTTTCCCCTCGTTTAGTGCTTCAGCACAGACATAAATATTAACAGTAGCATCGGTAGAAATCGATTGTGTTGGAAGACTAAAAGTCTTCACTACATTACCTAGAAAAGTTCTTTATGCAACAGCTGGAGTTAAAGTAGTATCTTGCATGGCTGCGAGAAGAAGCTTATCAATCATACTGATAAGATCACTGCTTAACGCATCTCCATTAATGATCACTTGAGTCTTTTCTGTCGATTTAAAGACTCGCCCTAATGAAAGCGCTTTAGAAGAGGACGGAGCAGCCAAACAAGCATTGTATGCCAAACTACTCGACGCTTTTGCGCCGAAAAGCTTAGAGTAATTTTGATTTGAGCAGTTCAACACACGACTCAGTTGAGCTGAGGTTATACTTGGTTGTGTGTTTACAATACTCGATGCCGCACTGGACGTTCCAGAACAACCCACCATTGCACTGAGCGATAAAACTAGCAGAATCCCCAAAATGCGTTTCATAAATTACTCCCCCTTTAGAGCTGTTTAATTATGCTAACAGTAGTTCTTAGAGAACTTCAAGCAAACCGCAGGATTATATTAAGTTCACTCATACCTCAGCGCATCTATAGGAGAAAGCAGAGAGGCTTTTCTGGCTGGGTATAACCCAAATATAATCCCAATGGCTGCCGAGAATCCAAAAGACATTAAAACAGAACCCAGCGTAATCGAAGTAGCCCAACCTGCAAAAGTAGAAAGTAAAACAGTGGATACCCACGCAAGTAAAACACCTAAAAGTCCTCCGACTACACTAATTACAACAGACTCGATCAGAAACTGAGATAAAATATCTCTACGGCGAGCTCCAATAGCTTTACGTAATCCGATTTCACGTGTTCGTTCGCTCACAGAAACCAACATGATATTCATAATACCAATCCCACCCACAAGAAGTGAAATCGTTGCGATCACAGCTAATAAAAGCGTCATGATTTGCGTACTGGCTGACAACGCCGCTTGAATATCTGCCATGTTTCTTACTTGGAACGCATCTTGTTGCTGAGATAACGGAACCCGATGACGCGACAGCATTAAATCAACTGTTTTAGCCTGAATCGCTTCTGTTTCTTCAGGCGAATTCGCTTCGATATCGATCATGTCAACATAGTTTTTGCCATAAAGTCGTCTCATGGCTGTTGTAACAGGAATCAAAACACGGTCATCTTGGTCTTGAAACGTATTGGCGCCTTTTTCTGGCAACACGCCAATGACCTGAAAATTGACTTTATTAATCTTAATCATTTCGCCGATAGGACTTCGACCCCCTAAGACTTCTCTCACAATCGTTGTTCCTATCACTGCGACTCTCAAACGCCGCTTACTTTCATCGTCTGAAAAAAAGCGACCCACAATAGGCATATCTGCATGCATTCTTGCATACGAAGGGGACACCCCTGCAACAGACGTATTCCAGTTTTTGTCTAAATAAGTCAGCTGTCCACGTCCATTCACACTCGGAGCCGCTTCTTTAACAGCAGGGATTTGTTCTGTTATCGCCTGGGCATCGGCCATGGTTAACCTGGTTGTTTCTCCAATTTGCGCTAACGCCCCACCTGCACCTCGGAAAGCTCCAGGTCGTAAAATGAGCAAGTTAGTACCCAAAGAAGAAAGCTGATCTTCAATGGCTTTTTGGGCACCATGACCCAATGCAACCATAGTCACCACTGCAGCTACACCGATTAAGATGCCCAGCATGGACAAACCCGTACGGACTTTATTGGCTGCCAGCGTTCGAATACTTTGGTGAAAATGCTGAAGAGCATACGCGAGTTTTAGCCCAGTACGAGATTTCTCCCCTTCTCCAGTTGCTGAAGAGGGGCCAGGGGAGAGGTCTCCGACAAGACGCTCATCCGACACAATCGCACCATCACGCATACGAATCCGTCGCTTCGCTTGCTGTCCGATTTCTTCTTCATGCGTCACAATAACGATCGTAATCCCAGCATTGTTGAGCTCTTTTAAAATCCCCATGATTTCTTTTTCGCTCGTCGAATCCAGATTCCCTGTTGGCTCGTCAGCCAAAATCATGATGGGCTTATTTACGAGAGAACGCGCAATCGCGACACGTTGTTGCTGCCCTCCTGACATCGGATTGGGGTGATGGTCCGCTCGTTCTTTGAGACCTACCCGCTCTAACAGCTGCAACGCCTCCGCTGTTTCTAATTTTCCCCGAGAATATAAAAGCGGCAAAGCGATATTTTCAAGCGCAGACATTCTGGGCAATAAGTTGAACTGCTGAAAGATAAAACCTATGACTTCTCGGCGAAAAACAGCCAACTCGTCTTCTGTTAAATCAGCCAACTCTTTGTCATTAATTTTATAAGAGCCTTCATCAGGGACATCGAGCAGCCCCATAATATGCATAAGCGTTGATTTACCTGACCCAGACGGTCCCATAATCGCAATAAAGTCGCCCTGCTCTACGGTGAGCGACACGCCACGCAAAGCATAGACCGTATTGTCTCCCATTTGATATTTTTTTTGAATATCTCTGAGCAAAAGCATCAGTGTCCGCCTTTACGCGGTGCAAATGGCGAAAACGGATTTGAATTCTTAGCACTGGAATCTTTTGACATATCTATTTCAGCCAATAAGAT
This sequence comes from Myxococcaceae bacterium, assembly GCA_037134495.1. GTDB lineage: Bacteria > Myxococcota > UBA727 > UBA727 > JABDBI01 > AER2-1. Next base: position 16,448 of record JBAXMC010000017.1, on the reverse strand, counting down.
TATTTCTCCCTCATTAAGACCAGAAATAATTTCTGTGTGTTTGCCATCTGAAACGCCAATCATAACAGGTTTTTCAAGCGCATTCTTGGGATCTGGTCCCTTAACCAATACAGAATACTGGCTATTTTGAACCCGAAGAGCAGCATTAGGAATATTTAAAACAGCATTTTTTGATGTCACCCAAAAACTAATATTGGCTGTCATGCCACTACGCATGAAATCAGGCGTATTTTTAGGAACAACATCGACAATATAAGTGGTCACGTTATTAACCGTTGTTGCATCGAAATTAATCAAATCGACTTCGCCCGGGATATTAATTTTGGGGTACGCATCGAGAACAATATTGGCCGACTGTTTCAGCTTAACCATCGCCAAATCTGTTTCGTCTACTTGAGCTTTAACCGTAAGTCTATCAGACATCGTGTATAAAACATCTGTACCGGTAAAAGTCTGACCTTAGTTTACATTGCGGACAATAATCATGCCATTAATAGGCGCCATAATCGGTGTGCGCTTGTAATTTTCTTCCCATTTTTTAACTTCAGCAGGCCCAATAGATCTCGCAGCGTCTATTAAAGCAGCTCGTTCGGTTGAACTCATCCAAGCTAAAATTTGACCTTTTTTAACCTTCTGGCCTTCTAAAACAAGCACTTCTTCGATTCTGCCTGCAACAGGAGGCTTAATATCCAAGCGATTCTCAGGAGCAACGGTTCCTGTAGCTAATACGGTTACAACGATATCACCGCGTTCAACTTTGATTTCTTGATACGTCACTTCGACATGACTTTTTTTGCGATATTGCATGAAACAAAGACCCGCAATCACTAGGACAATCACAGAAACAACAATCCAACGTTTCACAATACAGCTCCTTTTCCTTGAGCAAGCTGCCAAGCTGCTTCAGTCGCTATTAAGTTCAGCTGGCTTTGCAGAACATTGGTTTCATAGTTGATTCTAGCGTTTTCAATAATATCCCAGTCTTCAAACGTCATGAGGCCGTTGTTATATTTTCCGGTCGCAATTTCTGATCGCTTCACACCTGCCTCCCGAAAGCTTTCATTCATCTTGAGCTGTTCAATAGCCTCTAAATAGCTAACATAAGCTTGTTTCAAGTTAGATACCAGCTGACGAGATAAACTTTTTCGATTGGAAGTCGCAGCATAGAAATTTTGACTAGCGCTTTTGCTTTGATAGAAACTTTTGCCACCTTGAAACAACGGCAAAGTTAAATTAGCGCCTAAAACCCAGCGACTGCCCTGCGGGAAAAATTCTTGTCCAAATTGGCTGGCACTGGCACTTAAATTTAAACTGGGGTAAAAACTCGATTTTGCTATGGTCATACCTGACCCAGACGCCTGCTCCAAAGCCACAGCTTGCAAGTAATTAGGCGTTGCTAATGCAAGTGCGATAAAATCACTCTGCTTATCCAGATTCGATCATGGAACTTCTTCGCTCAAAACAAACTCTTGAACTTCATCACGTCCCAGAACAAAAGCCAGCTGAGCTCTTGAAGTCGTTATATTATCACTGGCTTGAAGCGCGTTATATTTGGCTTGATTCACATAAGCACGGGATAACAAAACAGAGCCCTTGTTCTCTTTTCCACTATTAAATTGCAGTTCAACCAACTCCAAGTTTTTTTGGCGACGTTTAATAATTTCTTTTTGAAGCTCTACTTGGCGTTGTGCAATCAAGAGTGAACCATAGGCGTTTTTAAGATCTGACAGCATCTGTGCTTTGGCTTGTTCAAGCGCTGCCTGATAAGCCCTTTTTTGAGCCTTGGCTTGTTCAACACCAGCTTGATCTAGAAATCCGTTAAATAAATTCTGAGTTAACGAAAACGTACCTGTATAATTCGAGCTAGCAGGTGGCGTAGAACTGGAGGTCCCACCTACAATCGTAGACAAACCGCCTCCTGAGCTCACAGCCGTACTACTGGTTCCATAGTTATAGTTCAGAGAGCCATTTAACTGCGGAAAAAAGTTATTATACGATCCAAATTCAGCATAACGATAGGAGTCATAGGTTTGCTGCGCTGCTTTTACTTTTGAGTTATTTTGAGAAGCTTCGCTGACGCAGCCTTCCCAAGTTAAAAGCTCGGTAGCATGAATCGCAAACGAAAAGCTGAGAATAAATAAAAGTCTAATCACGATCAGTATATCCAGCAGCTATGAGTTTTGGTACCATGCCAGAACCAATATGCGATATCTCTCACACACTCCTGATGACATCGTGGACATGCTCCAAATTATCGGCCAATCCAGCATCGAAAACCTGTTTGATTCTATCCCCAAAGAAAATCGCCTAAATCGGCCACTGGAACTTCCCAAAGCGCTTTCAGAAATAGAGCTTAAAACTCTGCTGAACGAACGCGCGGGTCATGCACCCAAGCTTTCTTTTTTGGGAGCCGGAGCCTGCACGCATCATGTTCCAGAATTGGTTTCTCAGATGCTACTTCGAGGAGAATGGCTCACAGCTTACACTCCATATCAGCCAGAAGTCTCACAAGGCACACTTCAGGCTATTTTTGAGTTTCAAACCATAGTCGCCGGGTTATTTGGCCTTGAAATCGCAAACGCTTCAATGTATGACGGCGCTACAGCTCTCGCAGAAGCTTGCTTAATGGCTTGTAGATTAAAGCCTGGCACCCCGTGTGTGTTTATCCCCAAAACAGTGCATCCTGAATATCGAGAAGTTTGCGAAACTATTTTAGGCGCTGCTAGAATTAAGATTACAGACCAACCGGGAAATTCTGTCGCTGCTGTTGTCTATCAAAATCCTAATTTCTTTGGACAACTGGAGCCTCAAGCTCACATTATTCAAGAGGCTCACCAACAAAACGCTCTCGCTATTGCTGTTTGCACAGACCCCGTTGCACTCGGAGCAATTGCTTCACCTGGAAGCTTGGGTGCTGATATCGCTGTTGGAGAGGGCATAGGCCTGTGTGGACACTTAAGTTTAGGCGCTCCGGGTGTTGGATTATTTGCAACCAAGAAAGAGTTCTTGAGACAAATGCCTGGGCGTTTATGTGGTCAGACGGTTGACTCAAAAGGACAACGCGGTTTCGTCCTCACGCTCTCTACAAGAGAGCAGCATATTAGACGAGAGAAAGCGACTTCAAATATTTGCACCAATCATAATTTGATGGCTCTCGCTTTCACAATGACGCTCTCGCTTTATGGAAAAACAGGTTTTCGAGAGTTGGCTTATCAAAATATCAAAAAAGCGATTTACTTAAGACAGAAAGCCCAGAAAGCAGGTCTGCAAATCTTATTTAACGGGCCTCATTTTAACGAAACTGTTTTGAAGCTCACAGATACACAGGCCGTGAGAAAGCTTGAGCAAGAAGATATCTTTGCCGGAGTCTTTCTAGATCGCTGGTACCCGGAATATAAAAACTGCCTTCTTGTCGCTACGACAGAATTATATACTGAAGAGGGCATTGATAATTTGGTGAGGAGCCTCACATGATTGGCCGAACGAATTTTGATTTCGCTGAAAATCTTATTTTTGAACGCGGTTCTCCGGGTCGTACCGGCATCGACTTACCCCAAAATACGATGTCTGATTCTGTCGTAGATAGTTTGCTTTTGGAACATCTCCGACCACCTGCAGATAAGCTTGTCTTGCCTGAGTGCTCAGAACCAGAGATTAACAGGCATTTTACGCGCCTGAGTCGTTGGAATTTTTCAATCGATACCAACACCTACCCACTGGGGTCGTGTACGATGAAGTATAATCCAAGAATCAACGAGTGGGCCGCTCGTCTGGGTGGATTTGCAAATTTACACCCGTATATGCCTGAGTCTCGCTTACAAGGCGCCTTGGAACTCATGTGGGATTTGCAAAATTATTTAGCTGAGATAGGCGGTTTTAAAGCTGTTTCTTTGCAGCCTGCCGCAGGCGCACACGGTGAATTTACTGGTGTCATGATGATTCAGGCCGCTCTGAAAGCACGGGGCGAAACGCGAACCAAAATAATTGTTCCGCACAGTGCTCACGGAACCAACCCTGCCACGGCAGCTTTCTTTGGTTATGAGATTGTTTCTGTTGAAACAGGATCCGATGGCTTAATCAACATGGCAGAATTGGAAGCCAAGTTAGACAGCCAATGCGCCGGAATTATGATCACCAACCCCAATACCCTCGGATTATTTGAAAAAAATATTTCTGAAATTTGCAAACGTGTTCACGATATAGGCGGGTTTGTTTACGGCGATGGAGCCAACTTAAACGCCCTCATGGGCATAGCACGCCCTGGAGATTTTGGCATCGACGTCATGCACTATAATCTCCATAAGACTTTTACGACCCCTCACGGCGGCGGTGGACCTGGTTGCGGCGCGGTTGGAGTGTCTAAAGCTTTAGAGCCGTTTTTGCCCTCTCCCATTGTAGCTAAAAAACAAAATTACTGTTTTGACTATAACAGACCCCAATCGATTGGACGCGTACGCAGCTTTTATGGCAATTTTGGCATGATGGTCCGAGCGTTTACTTATATTCGAGAACTAGGCCCTCAGGGCCTAAAAGAAGCCAGCGAAAGAGCTGTCCTAAACGCTAATTATGTCAAAGCCCGTCTTAAAGACCACTATGTTTTGCCTTATGATACAGACTGCTTGCATGAAGTTGTCTTTACGCACAAACATACGCTTGATATTGCGAAAGGTCTTATTGACCGAGGGGTGCACCCTCCAACCGTTTATTTTCCCTTAATCGTTTCAGGGGCACTGATGATTGAGCCCACAGAAACAGAATCCAAAGAAGAGCTAGATTTGCTTTGTGAAGCTTTTATTGAAGTTTCGAAAGAAGACCCAGAGAAACTCACATCAGCCCCTTTTCATACTGCACTCGGTCGGTTAAACGAAGCACAGGCTGCTCGTAGCCCCATTTTGGTCTATCAACATGTATGAATCTAAATCACTCGATGCTCGTGGCTTTGCAGAATACTCGTCCACAGAAAATGAAACCTGGGCGATTTTATATGAACGTCAGACAAAAATCATTCAGAACAGAGCCTGTGACGAATATTTACAGGGCTTAGAAATCTTGAACATGCCCAAGGACAGAGTACCACAGTGTCCTGAAATCACTCAAAGACTCAGAGAGGCCACTGGTTGGGCCGTCCAGCCTGTCCCAAAACTCATCTCACTTAAAAACTTTTTTGTGTTAATCGCCAATCGGCATTTTCCAGCAGCTACTTTTATTCGTACTCGAGAAGATTTAGATTATTTACGAGAGCCCGATATTTTTCATGAGTTTTTTGGCCACTGCCCACTCTTAACCAACCCAGCTTATGCCAATTTTGTAGAATCTTATGGAAAGATGGCCTTGAAGGCCAAACCAGAACATCTATCTATCCTAGGACGGCTTTTTTGGTTTACGATTGAGTTTGGTCTTGTCAAAACGCCACAAGGCCTGAGAATTTATGGTGGTGGCATTTTATCTTCTTTTGAAGAAACACAATATGCACTCGAGAGTCCTATCCCCAATCGCCTTGATTTTAATATTCGACAAGTCATGAAAACAACTTACAGGTATGACGAACTTCAAAAAATTTACTATATTTTGAATTCAATTGAAGATTTATTTAAAATTAACGAAATTGATTTACTCGGTCTGATAGAAAAAATTGCTTCGAGTACCGATACCTCTGGGGATTTTATCACATGCTAAAACATTGCAAACCTTGCGAAGGTGGGGTTTCTCCCATGGCTTTGACAGAGATCCAAAAAAATCTAGAAACGCTTAAAAATTGGAATCTAAGCGATGACCAAAAAAGTATTTGGAAATTCTGGGTTTTAAAAAATCACCATCAAGTCATGTCTTTTTTAAATGCCATTGCTTTTATCTCTAACCGTGAAAATCACCACCCTGATATCAGCTTTGGCTATAACTCTTGTCGAGTAAACTACACAACACACGCCATTGACGGTCTATCCGAAAATGATTTTATTTGTGCCTCTAAAATAGACGCACTTGAGGAGTAAAGATGTTTATTGCTTTAGAAGGCATTGATGGTTCAGGGCACACAACACAAGCCAATGCTTTAGCTGAGGCTCTCACTCAAATGGGCCGCATAGCTTGTGTCACGGCTCAGCCCAGCACAGGTCCTATCGGAAAAGTTATCAGAGATTTTTTGCAAGGCCGTGTGGAAGAATTTAAGCATTTTCAAGAAAGTCTCACCCTCTTATTTGCTGCCGACAGGCTCTATCACTATGACACTGAGATTAAACCCAAATTAAAACCAGGAGCCGATGTTATTTGTGACCGTTACGTGCTTTCCAGTTGGGTTTACCAGGGACTACAAGTAAGCGAAGATTGGGTGAGGCGCGCGAACCAATTTGCGCCTTTGCCTGATTTAACACTGATTATTGACACACCTATTTCAGACGCCAAACAACGTCGAGATATTCGTGGCGGCATTGAAGAAATCTATGAAGCACAGCATTTACAAGAGACCATTCGAGAGCGTTATTTAGAATTGGCGCCTTCAATTCATGCTGTCATTGTTGACGGAACAGGCACGCAACAAGATGTCACCAGGCGTTTGGTCAAAGCCGTAGCCGAGAGATTAATTTGAAAGTTATTGGCATCTTAAATATCACACCCGATAGCTGCTCCGATGGTGGGCTATACTTAGAACGGGACAAAGCTGTTGCTCATGCCAAACAAATGGTCGCCGATGGCGCTTTTATGGTTGATATTGGCGGTGAATCAACCAGGCCTGGCGCAAAAATTATTTCTCCTGAAGAAGAATTAAAACGCGTCTTGCCGGTTGTTCAAATTCTGGCTTCGCAAAATATACCTATGAGCATCGACACTCGAAATGCGAGCACAGCAAAAGCTTGTCTAGAGGCAGGTGTGACTTGGCTAAACGACGTTTCTGCACTTACACATGACCCAAAAATGCCGGATATTGCCAGGCAATTTGATAAAATAATTTTGATGCACATGCGCGGGATTCCTGAAACCATGCAGCAAAATACAAGTTATTTAGATATTATCTCAGAAATAAAGACTTACTTGGCTGACAAAATCAAAGCTTCTGGGATTCTAAAAAACAAGCTTTTAGTAGACCCAGGCCTAGGCTTTGGAAAATCTACAGAGCAATGCTTAGAAATTTTAAAACGCCTTCGAGAATTTCAAGAGCTGGCGCCTGTTTATATCGGTCCGAGCCGCAAAAATTTTATTGGCGAGCTAACAGGTATTTTAGAATACTCGGCTGACAGAGACTACGGAACCATTGGAGCGGTTTTGAAGGCAGCCCAAAATGGTGCAGATTTCGTGCGTGTACACAATGTGAAAGCAGCGATAGATGCATTGGCTGTGTTTACGGAATAGCTCACCCTGGCGGGTTGTTTCGTAGACTCATGATCTCAAAACTTGTCGAAAGTGCCGTCAACAAACGACTCCTGACTCTCTCTCTCATCTTCCTAATAGCCTGTGCCGGCATCTGGTCTTGGATCGGCCTCAAAAAAGAAGCCTATCCCGATGTGGGTGACACACAAGTCACTGTTATGAGTGCTTTTCCAGGCAAAGCCGCTGAAGAAGTAGAGCTTCAAGTCACCAGACCACTCGAACGCGTTTTAAATAGTGTCCCCAAAGTTATTGTTCGCCGTTCTAAAACTATTTTTGGACTCTCATCAATTCAACTTACTTTTGAAGATGGCGTTAATGATTATTTTGCCAGGCAATTAGTCTTAGAAAAGCTTCATGAAGCGGATTTGCCCGATGGCGTAGAACCTGAACTTGCTCCTTTAAGTGGACCAGTCGGCGAAATTCTACGTTATGTGATTGAAGCACCTGAGCAATATACGCCCATGGATTTGCGTACACTCCAAGACTGGACAATTATCCCCAAGCTTCTTCAAGTTCCAGGTGTCGCTGATGTGATTACTTTCGGTGGCTTAGTTAAGCAATTTCATGTGATTACTTCGCCAGACCAGCTGGCCGCTTATAATTTTTCTATTCAAGATGTCATAGACGGTGTTCAAACCAACAACAGAAATACCGGTGGCAATATTTTGATTCGCGGAGGCCAAGGTCTAGGCATTAGAGGCATTGGCGCCATTCGAAATGCTCAAGACATCGAAAATATTGTTTTGGATTCTAGACATGGAATTCCTATTTTTATTAAAAATATTGGCAGCGTTGAAACAGCTCCCATGCAACCATCCGGTATTCTAGGATATATTTTAGAAGGCAAAGAAGTTGTCTCTGGTGTCCAAGGTCTTATCGCTATGCGCCGAGGAGAAAATCCTTCTGATGTTGTCAATGCGCTCAAAGAAAAGATTGCACAAATCCAGAAAAATCTACCCGAAGGCGTAAAAATTCACATGACCTATGACCGCTCAGAACTGGTGAGCTACACCATTGATACGGTCTCAACAACGATTTTTGAAGGCATTTCTTTGGTTGTCATATTCCTGATTTTCTTTATCGGAAGTCTTCGAACAGCACTCGTGGTTGCGATGACGATTCCACTGTCACTCTTATTTGCTTTTCTCATGATGAGACTAACTGGTATTCCTGCAAACTTATTATCTCTAGGCGCTATTGACTTCGGTATTATCGTAGACGGCGCTGTTGTGATGGCTGAAAATATCATGCGGCATTACAAAACTCGGCATGAAAACCAAGAAGACAGCAGTGTTGTTTTGTGTACAATTCTAGCAGCCAAAGAAGTGAGTTACGAAATTTTCTTCGCAATTACGATTATTATTTCTGCTTATTTCCCCATCTTTATGTTCCAACGCGTAGAAGGCAAGTTATTCTCGCCAATGGCCTACACGCTGGCATTTGCCTTACTAGGCTCTATGCTGCTCGCATTGACTCTAATTCCAGTCATGATGTCCTTGTTATTCAAAAATTATCATGAATGGAAGAATCCTGTTTATGGGTGGATAGAGACGCACTATACTTCTCTGATTTATTATTTAACATCGAAATTCAAAGCCACTTTGCTCATTTCGTTTGCTCTTGTTGTTCTCTGTATTGGTTTTGGTGCTTCAAAAATTGGCACAGAATTTTTACCTGATTTAGATGAAGGTGCTTTAAACATTAGGGCTATTTTCCCTGCTGGTATTTCTCTTGCTGAAACAAACTCTTACACACATGCTCTCAGAGAACAGATTAAAAGTTATAAAGCTGTTGATTTTGTGATTACACAAGCTGGCAGAAACGAAGATGGCACCGAACCTTATAATCCGAATCGTTTAGAAATCTTGGTCGGTCTCAAAGACTATGCTCTTTGGAAAAAAGAGATGACCAAAGATGAACTCACAGAAAAAATTCAGAAAAATCTTCAGATTAATTTCCCAGGTGTTATTTTTTCTTTCTCTCAGCCCATTTTAGATAACGTCACAGAAGCCGTAACAGGCAGTGTCGCTGACTTGGCCATCCAAATCAATGGCGATAATTTAATTTACATGCGCAGCAAAGCAAACGAGATTTTAGATATTGTCAAAAAAGTTCCAGGGGCCAGTGAGTTTGGAATCGAACAAGAAGGCCACCAAGCTCAACTGGTGATCGATATTAACAGAAGTGAAGCAGCACGTTTTGGGATTAATATTAACGATATCCAGACTGTTATTGAAGCCGCTATTGGCGCAGCGCCAATTAGTACTCTTTATGAAGACGGCAAGCAATTCGGGATTGTTGTCAGATACAGTTCAGAACAACGTGGATCACTGGATGCGATTTCTAATATTCGTATTAATTCTCCTTCTGGAGCACAAATCCCCATCAGAGATTTAGCTTCTCTGCGTTTGATTGACGGTGAAACGCTGATTCAGAGACAAGACGGTCACAGGCAAGTCTCGATTCGAAGTAATATTCGGGGACGAGACCAAGGAAGCTTTGTGGCTGAAGCACAGAAAGCCCTTGCTTCGAACATTAAGCTCAAAGATGGCTACAGCATTAGCTGGGGCGGACAATTCGAAAATCTTACTCGAGCAGCAGAACGCCTTAAGATCGTTGTCCCTCTTACGTTGTTCATGATTTTCTTGCTTTTGTACTCACTCTATAGAGATGGTCGTCAAGTTATGGTAGCGCTCTCTTGCATTCCGTTTGCGATCGCCGGTGGCTTAATTGCGCTTTTATTACGTGGTTATAATTTGAACGTATCTGCGGGTGTTGGATTTATCTCACTGTTTGGCATTTCAACCATGTCTGGTGTTTTATTTGTATCGCGCATGAGACATCTGCAAAAAGAATTTCCATCAATAGATTTACTTGCTCAAGTCAGACTCGCCGCTCAAATCCAGTTTAGGCCCAGACTCACCACTGTTTTACCAGCTCTACTGGGTCTCATACCAGCGGCACTTGCATCAGGAATCGGTTCTGACGTTCAACGACCGATGGCGACGGTGATTGTCGGCGGCCTTGCTTCTGGTCTTATTTTAACCCTCACCACCCTACCCAGCCTTTGTTACTGGGTTGAAAAAAACAGGAAGCAATCATGAAGTTTTTAGGCTTTTTCTGTTTCTCTCTCTCTCTACTCGCTCAAGATATGACGCTTGAACAAGCCGAAGCTTTATTTTTAGAAAAAAACTATGAGTTACTCGCTCAAAAATTCGAGATAGAAGCTTCTAAAGGCTTGGTTCAACAAGAAAAAATTTGGGATAATCCTAATCTACAAGTAGAAGAAGCTTTAAATCCTATTTATCAATCAACGACGACTAATAGCAATTTGCAACTGAGCCAATTATTGGTCATAGCAAAGAGAAGTAAACGTGTAGAAATTGCTCAAATCAATTCTGATATTTCAAAGCTTACTTTCGAAGATACGCTAAGAACTCTTAAGCTTGAACTTCGAAAAACTTTTTTCACGCTTTATTTTCTCAATCAAAATCAAAAATTTTACACAGAAAGCATTGCTTCGGTTCAAAAAACGGTTGCTGCTGCTGAACGTATTTTTGCTCAGCGTTCCATTTTGCTCAGTGAACTCATGCGTCTTAAAGCACTTTTGCTCAATCTAGAAAGCGAGAATCTGGAATTGGGTCAACAAATCAGTGAAGCTCGCTCTGATTTCTTAGTTTTATTAGGCTCTGACCCCAGTACTCAGAACATCCCTAACCCCGTTCCAAACCTAAGCGAATTAGCAGCTTTGAATCTGAGTTTGTCATTCGAAAATATTTTGCAGACAGCTCTTGAAAACAGACCCGATCTAAAAACAAGTCAAGCACAAGCCAAACAAGAAAAACTAAATCTATCTCTTCAAAAACGCCAATGGATTCCAGATTTGAACTTTCAAGTGAATTATCAACAAGCAGGAAACTATGTAGATAACTACTTAGGTCTTTCTGTCACGTTTGCTTTGCCTATTTTCGACCGACATCAAGGCCTAGCCAAGAATGCTCGCTATAATTTGATGGCTAAAGAAAAACGTGCAGAACAGAAAAAGCTAAACATCACTCAAGATCTTCAAGTCGCATTTCAAAAAGCCAAACAAAGTGATGATCTGTTTAAAAAAACTGACTCTCAGTATCTCAGCAATTATCAAAAACTCGCTAATGACATGGTTAAGAGCTATCAAAATGGCAATTTAGGCATCATCGCTTTTGCCGATTTTTATGAAAGTTATCGTGACAGCATGATCAAAATCAGTGAAGTCCAGCTAAACCGTATAACAGCATTCCTGGAGTTAAATTATGCCATCGGCGTTGATCAAATTAAAATTTAGCCTTTTCTTATGTCTTGCATTGCCAGTTTTGGCTGTTCAAGTCTCTGACCAGGGAAAACAACTCAAGTTCCCCAAAGATTACCCTGGCCTCAAACGTTTTGAATTACAAACCCTCAAGACAGCACCTTCGATGCTTCGCATTGACGCTCCTGCTCAAATAGTAGCATCGATACAAAATCAGTCGATTTTGTTTGCACAAACAGACATCTCTTCTTTGTACTCACAGTATCTGCAAAGCAGTGCCAACTTAGAACGCACAGAAAAAAACAAAAAACGTGTTGAAGACATGTATAAAAACCAAGCTGCAACCGCCAGAGAACTCAATGATGCGCAGAATGACTACTCAAATGCCAAAGCAGCCAAAACAGAATTTGAAGTAAGATTAAAAGCAGCAGGATTTCCTCCTGCAGATTTAAAACAAGCAAAACCAAAAACAGTTTGGTTATTAGCAGAAATGCCTGAAAATCAGCTTCATGAAGTACAAAAAGATGAAGAAGTCAAAACAACTTTTGTTTCGTTCTCTGGAAAAGTTTTTACGGGAAAAGCTGCAGCCGTAGGTGATATCGTAGACCCTGCAACTCGTACGGTCAAAGTCCGTGTTGTTTTAGATAACTCTAAGGGCTTATTGCTACCTGGTATGTTCGCCAGGTGCGATTTCGGACAACCACAAGAATCAGCGATTTCGATTCCACTAGCAGCCGTTGTAACGGTTGAGCAGCAGAATTTTGTATTTGTCGCTCAATCAAAAACAGACTTTGAGCGTCGTCCAATAACACTGCTCAGCTCTAACGAAAAAGAGGGTTTGGTTTCTACAGGATTGAAAGCTGGTGAACAAATTGTTGTCTCTGGAGCCATGTTATTGAAAGGGTTAAGCTTCGGGTATTGAGATGTTTGTTGCGTTAAAGGCATCGATTCAGGAAGGACATGCTTATAATAAAGAAGCTAGACAGTTCCTGGAAACTTACTCTGGTCCAATCGATAGCTTTTATGAGTTACCTTATCGAACATTCGAAGAAGAACTGCGTTTAGGTCTTCAAAAAGCAGCTCCCGCTCCAACAAAACATGGCGTCAATGGATCTTTTTTCTTAAGTGACTCTGGGGGACGCCGAGCTGCTATTTTTAAGCCTATGAACATGGAAGCTGGTGCGCCTAAGAACCACCGTTTAGCCGCTTCGAGCAATATTCAGTTCAGAGACAGTATCTTGCCTGGTCAAGGCGCTGGAAACGAAGTTTTAGCTTACGAACTTGATAAACAAGCTTTTGGTGGACGTTATGAAATACCCAAAACAATTTTAGTTCGTTTAAGACACGAAGCCTTTGAAGGCGAAGAACTAGGCTCGGCGCAGCAGTTTGTTCCGGATGCTCGATCTTTGTCAGAATTACACGCTCTTGAAATTGACGCCATCTCACAAAAAGAATGGGAAAAACTTAATTTCAGACTTATTTCTGGCAGCACCGATGCCCATATGGGCAATATTTTAGTCTCCGAAGGAAAATTATTCTTAATCGACAGCGGCGATGATTTTGTTGGCCCCGAAGGCCAACACCAATATTACGACCCATGGACCACACATCCAAAAGCCCATCGACTGCTTTCTCAACAAGAATATAATTTTTTGCACAATATCGACATCAAAAAAACCATGCATGTCTTTGAACAAACGGCTTTATCAAACGAGCAGACTTCTCCTGTTCTAAAAGTCTCCAAAGATAAATATCTCACACAAGTTACAAGACTTTATTTAGCAAAATTAGTCGGGAAATATCGACTAACACAAGCTGAATGGTTCGACATCATGACACCTAAAAGAGGCCTCAATGGGAAAATTTATCCAGGCCAACTTGAGACTATTTACAACAAGCATGTTGGCGACTGGTTAAAAATTCACGATGCTTTAGAAATAGCCGTTTTGGAACAGCTTAAGAAGAGAGAGAAAACGGCTTATGAGGCTCACCCTGCGTTTCATGTTTAACTCTGTGGATAATCTCTCGGAACATAAAAATACGCCCTGAAACTAAACATCAACGCAAATAAAGCCATCAAACCCGCAAAGAGCCAGAAAAATTGAGCCAGCGGCAAATGTGAAAACCTTGCCGTAAGCGCTACCAACATGTTCCCAAAGGCAACCGTCAACAACCAAAAACCCATCACAGTGGACTTCATACGTTTAGGTGCTTGCGTATACGCAAACTCAAGGCCCGTCACAGAGACCAATACTTCAGCAATCGTAATCAGCGTATACGGCAACAACTGCCACAATACATGCAACTTAATCCCCATATCTAGTTGCTGCTGAATAAGAGCAACGCTCACAAAAGCCAAGCTCGCAATCCCCATGCCCAGTGACATCTTAAACAGCGGCTTTTGTTTGCTTAGTAACTGGGACATGATGGGAATCAGCAGCATGACCAAAATAGGATTTAAGCTCTGTATTTGTGAAGCCAACAACTCAAAATTTCCTATTTTTAGATTCATCAACTGAGCTTGGCGAATCCAAGAAGAACCGTGTTGATCAAACAATGCCCAGAAAATACTCACAAATAGAAAAACACTCATAATGCGAAGCACTGCGAGTGTCCCATTGATCGATTCTTGACTAAATTGCTGCCCCAAAGTTGACTGATACCGAATACTTTTTGGCCGCGCTCCAGAAGAAGATCCAATGGTCGAGAAGACAAGCCCGATCTGAGCGATTCGAAACAAAATACTCTTGGAAAATTCTGTCGTACCCGCCAGAGAGACAGCCAAAAAACCATCATCACGAACTCTATTTTGACGAATCTGAAACACAATAAAACCACTCATAAAAAAGCCAAGAGACACCGATAAAATCGTCAAAGCAGATTTTTGAGCCGTAAACATCAATGACCCAATCGTCATAAACAACAAAATCGAACTTAGAGAATCAAGCAATCCGAGCGTTCCACCAGGTTTAGCGGGAACATGTACGAACTCATTTCTACCCATCCAGAAAACAACCGTGGCAATAAACATCAAGATACCCGGTATTGCAAAAGCAATCTGCCAACCGAAATATTTTTGCGTCAGTGGAATCAAAAGCGTCGCAAAGAATGACCCGAAATTAATAATAAAATAGAAAATCTGATAAACTTTCGTGATCAGATGCCAGTTAGACTGACTAAATTGGTCACCGACATGCGCCGAGACACAAGGCTTAATCCCCCCTGCCCCTAAAGCAATCAAAGCAAGTCCCGCATAGAGACCTGGCATCGAGCCTTCGGTCATAGAGAGAACAAAATGCCCCAAGCAATAAATCAGCGAAAAATACAAAATCGTGTGATATTTTCCGAGCAATCTATCTGCAATCACAGCGCCGATCATAGGGAATGCATAAACACCCGAGATAAACAAGTGTACAATAGACGTCGCAAAATCCTGAGAACCGTGCAGAGCGACAACATAGGTGTATAAAATGGCACTCATGCCATAGTAGCTAAAACGCTCGCAGCCTTCGTTTCCAACAATATAACGAACACCACTCGGCCAGCCTTGTTCAGTTGCCGAAGGTGCGGTACGATAGGTTGCAATGCTCATACGAACTACCTGCCTTTTGTTTTTGTACTCACTGTTCGTCGCTTGTGGCGCTGAAGGTGTTCGAATTTCTTTTGATAAAAAGGCCAGTTTTCAGATCGAAATCGTTCAAAAACCCGCCGAACTTGAAAAAGGCTTGATGTTTCGAAAGTCCATGCCTGAAAATGCTGGGATGCTCTTTATTTTCCCCAGTGAAAAGATTCAGACTTTTTGGATGAAAAATACGCTGATCCCGCTCGACATGGTTTTTATGGATTCTCAGAAAAAAATAGTCGGCATTGTCTACAACGCCACTCCGCAAACACTTGATTTGAGAAGTGTAGATAAACCTTCGCAGTATGTTTTAGAAATTAACGCGGGACAGGCTCTCATGAATCATTTACAAATAGGCTCTCAAGCAAACTGGTGATTTTACATGCTCATTCATGAAACAGCTTTTGTTCATCCTGCCGCTCACCTCATGGGCGATGTTGAAATCGGTGCTCACTCCAGCATTTGGCCAACGGCCGTACTGCGCGGTGACATGGGCAAAATAATCATTGGAGAATCAACTTCGATTCAAGATGGGACTATCTGTCATGCAACTTCAGGTTGGAGCGAAACACGCGTTGGTCATCGTGTCACGGTCGGTCATCGTGTGATTTTACACGGCTGCACGGTCGAAGACGATTGCCTGATTGGAATGGGTTCTATTTTGCTCGACAACTGCGTCATCGGCACAGGCTCGTTTATTGGCGCTGGCAGTTTGGTCACCGTTGGCATGGTCATACCACCTGGATCTTTAGTCATGGGTTCACCCGCTAAAATTATCAGACCCGTTGGTGATAAAGAAAAAGCAATTATT
Source organism: Myxococcaceae bacterium (assembly GCA_037134495.1). Taxonomy (GTDB): domain Bacteria; phylum Myxococcota; class UBA727; order UBA727; family JABDBI01; genus AER2-1. The sequence goes on along the minus strand of JBAXMC010000017.1, from coordinate 365 downwards.
GCAGCCAGCTGGGTGAACTATGTGGAGAATGCTAAAAAATATTAAAGCTTCGTCAAAATCTCAACACCCGTCTGCGTAACCAAAACAGTATGTTCACATTGCGCAGACCAAGACCCATCTTCTGTAAGCGCTGTCCAGCCGTCATCTAGCATCTCTGTCTTCCAATGACCGATGTTAATCATCGGCTCAATCGTGAAAGCCATACCGGGCTTCATGCGTGGGCCTTTTCCACGCGTTCCGTAATGAAACACCTGCGGAGCCGTGTGAAACTTTTTACCAATGCCATGGCCGACAAATTCGCGAACAACTCCATAACCAAAACTTTCAGCGTAATCTTGAATAGCAGCGCCGATATCACCAAAAAA
>JBAXMC010000016.1:0-22254 GCA_037134495.1 Myxococcaceae bacterium | reverse complement strand
GTCATAGAGGTTGGTGTTGATGTCCCCAATGCAACGTGCATGATGATCGTACATCCTGAACGTTTTGGACTCTCTCAACTACACCAGTTAAGAGGCCGTGTGGGTCGAGGTACTCGAAAAAGTGCGTGTTATTTACTAACCAACCAATTATTTCCCAGCGAAGAAACCTATCGAAGATTAGCCATTATGGAAAAAAGTCAAAATGGCTTTGAAATTGCCGCGGAAGATTTGAAAATCAGAGGCCCTGGTGACTTTTTAGGAACCCGGCAAGCAGGTTTGCCTATTTTTCATCATTGCGATTTGGTGAAACATGCTGATTTGATAGAGCCTGCTCGAGAGTTGGCTTCTTCTCTCACCTAGCTGCAAGCAACACTTACTGTTTGAACAGCATGGTGCCTTGTCTTTGTGATTCGGATATCTACACTTCGACCGAGAGAATTCAGAAATTGAAACAGCCGTTCAATTCCAAAACGTGAATAATTTCCGCTCTTGAGCTTTGAAATCTCAGGCTGCTGAACACCTAACAGTTCTGCTGCCATGATTTGGGTAAGTTTTTTTTCATCAATGGCATTTAGAATAACAATCGCCAAATCAGCTTTAAGTAAGTTTAGCTCAGCATCTGGGACGTTTAAATCGTCAAATATATTGCCGGAGCTTTTGATAATTTCATTTTGCTTTTTCATTTTCAAACTCCAAGGCCATCCCGTATCTGGCCTTAATCAGATCTATTTCTTTTTGAGGCGTCTTAATCCCAGATTTAGATTTTTTCTGAAACGCGTGCAAAACATAGACAGTGTCTCTAAGTTTGACCGCGTAAACCGTTCTAAAGGCATCTGTTCTAAAATCCTCAACAATTTCGAAAACGCCTGGTGCTACTCCCTTGAAAGGCTTCGCATGTTCATGCATTCGACCTGCCTGAGCAAAACGAAGCGCATAACCCATCTTGCGCCGAACCTCCTGTGGAAACTCGAGCAAATTCTTTTTAGAATCTACCAAGAAACACAAGTCTTTCATCGTGCTCGGATCAAGTATGTCCATTTAGCCATAATATGTCAAGACCCGATTCTGTGTCAAACGAAATACCTACTCGTGTGAGTTTAGAGCGCTTGCGTCACTAAATTAGAAGGCAGCACCAACTGATCACGCTGGGACATCCAACGTGCTTTCGGCAAGCGCATGAGCCACACCTGCCAATAACGGCCGTTTTCATCATAATGCCATCCCGAACGATGAGATGTCTGAAAACCTAATTGCTGGTAAACACGCAATGCTGCTTGATTAAATTCTAAAACTTCGAGTACCATCTCTTCTAGACCCATTTGAAAAAATACATGGTCCATTAAAATTGCCATGGAAGCCTTTCCAATACCGATGCCTCGATATTTGGCTTCTCCAATCTCGATAAAAAGCTCAGCTTTTTTTGTTTGAAAATCAATTTCTTTGAGACCTAAATTCCCGACATGATTTCCATCAACCTCGATGGCAAACGTTTTTCTAGATTTATCTGACAACAAAACGTCAATATATTGCTCCATCATTTTTTCATCAAATGGCAACGAGGCTCGTCTCTCTGGGCCTGGAATCACGAATGTAAGCTCTAAAATATACGGATCTCGGAGCCATTTTTTAACCTTTGGATTATCTTCTTTTTCAAGAAATCTTAATTTTATTTCTAGACTATTATTCAATAGTGCAAACATAATTTAGATAATAACATGTGCTTCAGGGATTTTTTAAGCTGCCCCCCCTGTTTTTGTACGCATGCAAGCGTCCGATCTCTACAAGATCTTCATTTACTTGGCTCTACTCATCGCTCTCAGTCCACCTTTGGGGTCTTACCTCTATTACGTGTTCAACGCTCCCATGAGCCGGCTCGAACGCTATTTTTACCGCATCACACGAACATCCGTAAACGCTATGAATTGGAAGCAGTACTTATCCGCGCTGCTTTTATTTCAAGGACTTGGTTTTTTGAGCATGATGCTCTTGTTGGGGTTCAACCAGCGTGATCACATCTCCATCGATTTAGCGTTTAATACAGCTTTAAGCTTTATCACAAACACCAACTGGCAGGCTTATTCAGGCGAAAGCACGCTTGATTATTGGGTCCAAATGTTAGCTCTCACAGTTCAGAATTTTTTCAGTGCTGCTACCAGTATAGCAGTCTTGTTTGCCTTGATCAGGGGAATCACAGGCAAAGAAACAGACGATTTAGGTAATTTCTGGGTCGATATCACCCGAATTATTTCTTATGTTTTATTGCCATTCTCCGTTTTAATCTCGATTTTTCTCGTGAGTCAGGGAGCGATTCAGAATTTTTCTGATTACATTCCAGCCATCGGCTTAGAAGGTGTTTCTCAACTATTGCCTATGGGTCCTGCAGCATCTCAAACAGCCATCGCAGTATTAGGCAGCAATGGCGGTGGTTTTTTTGGACAAAACGCAGCCCACCCATTTGTGAATCCGAACGAACTCTCGAATTTTTTACTCATGTTCACGATTTTGATTCTCCCAGCCGGGCTTGTTTATTTTTATGGTCTCCAAGTGGGCTCAAAAAAGCATGCTTGTGCCATTTTCAGTGTCATGCTCACACTTTTTGTGTTTTTTTTAGCTGGCAGCTTTGCTTCTGAAATCAGATTTGGAAGCCTTGAAGGCCAAGAAATCAGATTTGGGCAGTTAGGCAGCGTCTTGTTTGGTTCAGCGGCAACCGCTTCATCAAACGGCTCTGTTAACGCTATGATGGACAGCCTGTCGCCGCTTGCTGGTGGGCTCATGATGCTTCAAATGATGCTCGGCGAGATTATTTTTGGCGGCGTCGGCTGTGGTCTCTACGGCATGTTGCTGTTTGTCATGTTCACTGTTTTTCTGGCTGGGCTCATGGTCGGTCGAACACCCGAATATTTGGGTAAAAAAATCGAAGCCAGTGAGATTAACTGGATCTTGGTGGGTATTTTAGCGCCTTGTATAGTGATTTTGATTGGCGCTGGCATTTCTTGTTTAGCCCCTATTGCTCTGCAAAGCTTAGGCAACTCAGGGCCTCATGGTCTCTCAGAAATTTTATATGCATTTACTTCGAGTGCAAATAATAACGGCAGCGCTTTCAGCGGACTTGCCGCCAACACGTCTTATTGGAACTGGACATTAGGCCTGGCAATGCTCATCGGCAGATTTGGTCTCATGATCCCTGTTTTGGTGATTGCAGGCAGCCTCGCTCGCAAAAAACAAATTCCCATGAGTTTAGGAACTTTTCAAACAGACACCCCCATGTTCGCGGTGTTATTAGGGGCTTCTATTTTACTCGTAGGTGCGCTGACTTTTATGCCGGGTTGGTTTCTTGGACCTTTGCTTGAACATATTTCGCTCGTAGGAGCTTTACGATGAAACTCCAGAAAATTTCGATCTTAAGTCCAGACTTGCTCAAAAGTGCTTGTTATAGAGCCGTAGTCAAGCTTAACCCTGCACACTTATTAGATAACCCCGTCATGTTCGTCACCTGGATGGGTGCTTTAGTCGTGACGATTTCTCTTTTCTGGCAGGGGTCAAGCTTTGAACTTCAGATTGCTTTGTGGCTTTGGTTCACTGTTTTATTCGCGAATTTTGCTGAAAGCCTCGCTGAGTGCCAGGGCAAAGCTCAAGCTGAGTCTCTCAGAAAAAACAAAATCTCACTCATGGCCAGGCTGAAAGTAGGCGACAGCGAACAACCTATTCAAGCTTGCATGCTTAAAAAAGGCGACTTAGTTATCTGTGAAGCAGGTGATTTTGTTCCCGCTGATGGTGAAATAACAGAAGGCATTGCCAGCGTTGATGAATCAGCCATCACAGGCGAGTCTGCACCCGTCATTAGAGAAAGCGGAGGCGACCGAAGTGGCGTCACGGGAGGCACACAAGTGATTAGCGATCGCCTTGTGATCAGGGTCACTTCTGAACCTGGCAACTCTTTCTTGGACCGCATGATTTCTCTCATAGAAGGTGCGAAGCGTCAAAAAACACCCAACGAACTCGCTCTCAATGCTGTTTTGATTGGGTTGACAGTGATTTTAAGCTTCGCTGTCTTTAGTCTGTGGTGCTTTGGCAAATACAGTGGTCTTAATATTTCGATCGTCGCTTTGGTGGCCCTCTGGGTTTGTTTGATTCCAACAACGATCGGCGGGCTTTTAAGTGCTATCGGCATCGCGGGAATGGACCGGCTCATCAGAAAAAATGTCATTGCAAAAAGTGGCCGAGCGATTGAAGCAGCTGGCGATATCAATATTTTGCTGCTCGATAAAACTGGGACAATCACGTTAGGAAATCGTATGGCAGCTGATTTCATCGCCGCCGAGTATTGCGTGGCAAGAGATGTCGCTCATGCAGCTGCTTTGGCGTCACTTTCAGATGAAACAGCAGAGGGACGTTCTATTCTTGCGCTGGCTAAAGAACGTTTTAAAATTACAGATGAAGACCTCGTTGTAGAAAATCCAAACTTCATCCAATTTTCAGCCAATACTCGTCTCAGTGGTGTTGATTTAAAAAACTTTCGTATCAGAAAGGGAGCTATCGATGCCATCAGAATGGAAGTTTTATCTCAGCAGGGACAATTCCCAGAAGACTTAGAGTCCGCGATTGTCACGATTTGCCAATCTGGCGGTACACCGTTGGCTGTATTACAAAACAATCGCGTTTTGGGTGTGATTCATCTGAAAGATATTATTAAAACTGGCATCAAAGATCGTTTTGCAGAACTCCACCGAATGGGCATTAAAACCATTATGATGACCGGCGACAATGCACTTACAGCAGCAGCGATTGCAGCAGAGGCCGGGATCAGCGATTTTATTGCTCAAGCAACGCCTGAAACCAAATTGCTTCGTATCAAAGAAGAACAAAAACGAGGTTCTCTGGTTGCCATGACCGGTGATGGAACCAATGACGCACCTGCATTGGCTCAAGCCGACGTCGGGCTTGTGATGGGTTCAGGCACTCAAGCCGCTAGAGAAGCCGGCAATATGGTTGATCTAGACAGTGACCCTACCAAAATTTTAGATGTTGTCTCTGTCGGCAAGCAGCTTTTGATGACACGAGGCGCTTTAACAACTTTTAGCATTGCCAATGATTTGGCTAAGTATTTTGCGATCTTGCCAGCCATGTTCGGCAGTTTATTTATTTTAGATATCAACCTCATGGGACTCGGGTCTAGCAACAGCGCGATTTTAAGCTCCGTGATTTATAACGCTGTTATTATTATTCTGCTGGTTCCATTGGCCTTAAGAGGGGTGCCCTATCGAGCCGCATCAAGCGCAGTTCTTCTGCGTCATAATTTGCTTGTCTACGGCCTCGGGGGGATTGTCGCGCCTTTTATTGGCATCAAGTTGATTGATTATTTGGTCCAGCATTGGGTATAGAAAAGCAGCCGATCAAAAATCAAATAACAGCCCCAACATTGCGTCGATCGAAAAAGTACTGAAAGCGGACAAATCTTTGTCTACAAGATTAGCAATCCGTGGTCTGGTTTCTAGAACTAAATAAGTTGTGTCCCCGATAGAAACAGCTGTCCCCAATGTAAATCTGAGTCCGATTCCGCTTTTCCACAATTTATCGTCCGCATTGGATGTTTGACCGAACTCAACAGCAGGGAAGAAATAGAATCTCGTTAAATCTCTGACAACACCGCCAATAATCAAACCTGTTGTTATAGGAAATGCATTGGGTACGTTTGGAGCAAGGCTGACATCTCCAATACCTGTATAAACATAGCCAACTTGAGCCTGAATACCCATGAAAACAGCTTCGTTAATGGGTCGCAGGAAATGAAACATCGCATCTACGCCTAAAATCCCGTAACCACCCTTACCCAGAGCACCCCCATGCAAACCAAGTCCCACATCAAAACTCCGTCCAATCTGAAGAAGATAGTTTACTTCGAGTTCGAAACTGCTGGGTGTAGGTTCCATATTCAAACCTACAGAGACTCTCGATGGATAGTCATCACTGAGAGGAATTGGAACAAAATGGGTTGATGTTGAACTTTGAGAGAAAGTTGAACAACAAAAAAATAAAAGAACTAAAATACGAAAACAAACATGATTCATGACTTCTCCTGCTGAACAAATTCTAAGAGTGCTTTAGCACACGCTTGGTATCTACTGTCATTTTCACAATAAGGCCCAGAACAACCAGCACCGACGTGCAAAGCATCCTCGCCAAACCCAAATTGAAGAGGATGGACTCCGGGGAAAAATTGGTTTTTAACTTCGAACCTAGGAACTTTTTTTTCAGCCAAAATCCAACTTATCACCAAATCATCCGACATTTTACAAACATTATTTTGGCCAACCGTTGAGAGCTTTTTCATCCTTTCTGGATCTAAAAATTTGACGAGATATCCAACCCCAGAATGTCCTTCTACGAGATTCACTCTGGGTGTCAGTGCAATAGGCTCTAGCCAGTATTTATGATGCCCATAGTAACTGGAAGGCTTACCACGTCCAGATACAACAGCTTGTAGTCTAGCGCTCTCTTTTATCAACTGCCCAATCATACCTTTGGGATATGCAATATCATCGTCGATCGTAATCAAAAGAGCTTCAGGATCGCCCAAAGCCAATATCTCTTCTGTAGGAGGCACCAACTTCATAATCGGCCCCAAATCATGAGGGCGTCTAATAATTTTTAATTTTGGAAATTTAAGTAAATCTGCCGGGATTTGGTAGTCTTCTTTGTTTTTATATTTATCTGGCAGCGATAAAAAAACAGTGTCTACATGAGTTAAATCTAAGCCTTTAAGAGCCCATTGGATCTTCGAAATTCGTTTAGGCGATGTTGTCAGAGAAACATAGACTTTATGTTTGGGTATCTCTATCTCTTCGACAGGGTAACGATCCAAACACTGCAAAATCTCGTGATTTTCACGTTTATCCCAACAAGGAGTGCAGGCCGTCAAGCATAAAAGACTAATCAGTAACGACTTCGCCCACCAAATCATAGTCATGCGCACTCTTTATCTGCACTTTAATAATTTGACCAGGCGTTAAAGCTTGTTCAGAAGAAATATAGGTTACGCCATCGATATCAGGAGCCTGAGACCACAAACGGCCTTTAAGCAGCAGTGGGTGTTCGTCAGAAGGTCCTTCGACAATCGCCTCGTGAACTTCTCCAATCATAGACTTAAGCTTGGTTTTGTGGATCTTACGTTGCAGGCGCATCAGCTTATCAAAACGAGCTTGTTTGATTTTATACGGCACACGCTGATCTAAATCATAAGCCGTTGTGCCTTCTTCATCTGAATACTTAAACACACCCAAACGCTCAAACTTGATAGCCGAAGCAAAATCTAATAATTTTTGGAAATCATCATCATCTTCACCGGGAAATCCGACCATCACAGTCGAACGCATGACCAGATTTGGAACTTTGGCACGTAAATCGAGAAGTAATTCTGTTAGTTTACCCTGGTCTTTGCCTCGACGCATTCTTCTTAAAACTTTGTCAGAACCATGCTGCACTGGCATGTCAAAATATGGCAAAATATTGCCACCCAAAGCCAGCGCCTCGATTAAATCTTGGCTCAAACTTCTAGGGTAGGCGTACATACAACGCACCCATTTGATGCCTGAAACTTTATGCAAAGCACGCAAGAGCTGCGCCAAAGTCGGTTTTCCTGGCAAATCATGACCATAGCCTGTCAAATCTTGAGCAATAAGGCTAATTTCTACAACACCCGATTCTGCCAAGTTTTCTGCTTCGGTGACCAAATCAGCAATCGGCCTGCTGCGTTGTTTTCCCCGAAGTTTTGGGATAATACAAAACGCACAGGCGTTGTCACAGCCTTCAGCGATTTTGAGATAAGCCGTGTATTTCGGCATCGAATTAACGCGCGGCAAATCATAGTTGGCTAGATATTGCAGCTCATGGCTCACCAGATTTCTCTTAGCCTTAATTTGAATCAGGTCTGGTTTAGCAAGGGCGCTTTGAATCTGGGTAAAATCAGCAGTGCCCAAAAAGTGATCAACTTCAGGCATCTCAGTTTCGAGTTCTTTCGAATAGCGCTGAGCCAAACAGCCAGTTACGACCAGTTTTTGGCCAAATTTCTTTTTGATTTCAGCCATTTGTAAAATAGCATCGATCGATTCTTTTTTAGCTTCGCCAATAAAAGAGCAGGTATTGACAATAATGGTGTCGGATTCTTCGGGGCTATCGACCAAGCGATGGCCTTCTTGCAGAGCAAGACCAATCATATGTTCTGCATCTACCCGATTTTTAGGACAACCTAATGATATAAAATGTAGTTGGCTCACACACTGGTTATTAACCTGCTCAGAGGCACTTGTCTACCGAGGGCCTCTCGAGCCAGCCTAAGCTCATAGTGCATTTGGAGATTTAGCCAAAATTCAGGCGGCATGTCAAAATATTGCCCCAATCTCAGAGCGGTATCTGGGGTAATAGAGCGTCTCGCTTTCAAAATATCCGTAATACGATTAGCAGGAACTCCGATCGCCAGTCCTAAAGCATTCGAACTTAGACCAAAAGGTTCCATGAATTCAGTTTTCAATATTTCGCCGGGTGTGATGATTTCTAAATTATTCATAATACCTCTTAGTGATAATCTACGATTTCTGCGTCATCCTGCTGGCTGCATTCAAGATTAACAGCTTCTCTGTGTCTTTGCACCGGAACGAACGAATCATACGTATATCGTACTACGTATTACGTAACAAGTCAACATGGGTAGGTCTAGAACCCACCCAAATTAGATTTTGGAGAGACCCAGATGGCCCAGAAGTAGAGAAGTTAAATATTCTAATTTAGATGAATATCCTAACAGCTCCAAGGGGTATATTGTTTGTCGAACAGAACAGGCATTTCAAATCTCACCCGTATAACAGCCATCCCATGGCAAGAATTACCAGGATTAATTGACGGATGGTTACCTCGTTCCTAGCATATCCAGCTCTTTATACGTCTGGGTCCAGTCCTGACAGAGTTGTTTTTGGCTTGCGTATTCTTCTCTGCTGACTGAAAAATCGTCTTTAAGCGGAGACAATAGATTACTCAAGTACCAAACATAAGCATCTGTTGAGCCTGCTTTCATCGCAAGTTGTATTAACTCGTTCTGCCAAGCTGAAAGCTTCTTTATCTTCCGAGTTCGTTCAGTCTCTAGGTTCTGAATCTCAACTTTGCAAAGCTTAATTTTCTCAGAAGAATCAGTCTTTTTCGCTTCCAGAAGCTTCAAATTTGATTTTTGAAATTCAAGTAGCCGAAAATACTGATTCATTCCATCAACTGCATCATAAATCTCTCGCTGAAGCTCTTGAATCTTCTTCACTTCTTCTAGATTCAGCACTCTATCGTTTTTTGTTTGTAGAAGTAATTTTTCTACGGCTTTTCGATCTTTGGCCCAAAACTCAGACGCATAGATTTTTTCATGTGGCTTAAGTTTACTTGAATCGTTGAACAAAGCCGAACCATCAATAAAATAGGTGGGGATTCTTATGTCCGGATCAAACAACTTAGAAAGCGAGTCCCGACATCCTTCTTGATAGGTCGGTCCAGCTAAACCCAAATTATTATAGACCCCAACAATGTTTGGCAAAAAAGACTTAGGCAAAAGTCGACGTATCATGTCTACGCCATCCTGATATCGCTCCGAATCTCGCACAACATCACTTTTAGTAAGCACAAATGCCACAGCATGGATAGGAGTTTTGGTTAGAAATTCAGCAAGCAAATCCCGATGCCTTGCATCAGCCATATTGCCGCGAGTATCCATAAATCCTGGAGTATCCCAGAAAGTGATGTTGTACTCTGCGTTCTCCAGGTGATACGGCAGGATTTGTTCTGTTTGACTACTCCCACGCGGTTTCAGTATGATTTCTTGGTCTTTAAAAGCATCAACATTAACTTCAATACGCCTACCATGATCCGACAATGGAATGATAATAGCTCGTTCGTCTTCGTATGCTAGCCGGTGCATATGGTTATAGAAAACGTTAAGGAGGGTCGATTTTCCTGAGCCAGTCCGACCAAACAATAAAACATTCAACTCTTTTTTAGGAGTTGCATTTAATGTCAATGCAAGCAACGCAGATACTTTGAAGAAATTTTTCAACATATTTTACTCCCTATTTTCTAACCAAGTAAATTCTTTCAGAGTAGCCTCGTTTTTCTGAGCCTGCGTCAAAAAATATCATACTGTCATCATCTTCAAATTTGAGTTCAATCACGAGATCATTGGCATCTTGCCAATTGCATGAATCACAAACGAATTTTAAATCTCCTAAATCACCTTCATTAGAACTCCAACCCTGATTCACTCTGAGAGCATCCACACTCAAAATCATCTTTGGAAACTTGAATGAGTATTTCCCAGAAAGTGACGCATAAGATGGATGACTCGGCTCGAATTTTGAGAGCCAAATAGCATTCCAAGTCATATCCGACTTGAACTGAAAGTAGACACGGTAATTTTCCAAATCCGCAGCCAATGGATTTTTTTCTGTAAAAGATGTCTTGGCCTTCCAATATCCGATCCATTTACCGGTCAGCTTTTTTACCAAATCAGGGTCGTACTCACTAACCCCAACCGGTCTTCTGTAGTCATTGCTGACAAATTTAGCGTATGGAAAAAGCTCGAATGGTTCATGAAGAAGCTTTTCGGCACCAAAAACATCCAGTGGTGACATCAGAATCGGTGTGGAGACCCGTTTTGGTGGACCAGGCGGTGGTGGCGGTTGAGCAGGTTCTACAGAATCTTTCTTTTCTTCTTTTGCAGAAGCAATATTTTGTTCAGACGGAGCCGTGTTTTTGCTGCTACAACCCAAACTTATTAGTAAGAAAAACATAATGACAATATTAGGACTTTTCATGATTTTTGAGTTCCCGTGAAGTAGGTTCAGTCTGACATCTTAGTTAGCAGAGTAAAGGGGGGAGCAGATTCTTATTTATTATATCATCTAGAACATTTTCTTGTTCTGCGCGAAGCCAATTGTTCAACTAGTTCCTTTAACTTCTGTTCTTTTTCAGAATCCTCTTCTGGCCACAATAAAATATTCATCAAACTTTCACCTGAAATATAGTCAACCAGATCGATTTCTAGGACTCCAGAACTCCAAAGCCTAACACTTCCACCTATTTCTTTGCTGTTAAAATCAATGCGTTCCAAATCACCAAAATCTCCATCCGCAAAAACCTTGTATTTGACTTCAAAACCATCAAGCAATGGCTCAATATTCTGACGGCACCAATTGATGTCTTTCACGATCACTTCCTTTCCAGAATTGGCGATAGGTTCTTGAACTCAGGGAGTAATTTACCCCCTTGTTTTTCAAGTCTGTATTTTTGGGAATCTTCAGCACTAGGCCCCAAAGTGCTAAACCAACCATCTTTGCTTCCTGGAACCAAGTTTCGTTTCTCAATCTCGAACTCGAGATAAACAGAACCCTTTCCAGCGGCTCGAAAATCTGTTGGGCCCGAAGTACTTACATATGTTTTTCCGCCTGAACCTTCTAGCATCCTTCCTGTTTGTTTCATAGCTCGATGTTCTACCTCCGACATCCATCTACCTACTCGAATTGTTCCTTCAAGAGGTATGATTTTATTGGATTCACTTCCTGTTGCCTTCTTCAAAGGCGAAATAAAATCTTGTGCAAATGTTTTTACATGCTCTTTAAGAATACTTTTTGCACTCGCAGCAACATATGGCAACGCTGCACGACTAAGAATTTCAGCAGCTTTAAAAACAGGCTTCCAATAAGCCATCTGCCCATCAACATCCGTATAGATCAGCGGATTATTCTTCGCATACGAATACAAATCACACTCTTCTGGCGACTCCACACAAGCTTCAGGATGCTCTAGAAAATATCTGTCCGGCGAAGTAAATTGATGCGTCCTCGGGTCATAATCACGCTCACCCATCGCAATCAGGCCCGTTGTCTGATCTCGCCCCTGGCCCGCATAATCAAAATACTCAAAAATCGGCAAGTACTCTTTACGCTCACCAAAGGCAGATGGAATCAAAATAGATTCACCAATTGCAATCAAACTACTTACTTGGTCGAATATACATGGCTGAAACTGACCATCGATCAAAATTCCAAGCTCAATGCCCTCAATAGAAAATTTCTCATATATATGTGTGGCGGTCCTAACGATGCCTTCGAAACGAATATGATCTAAAACACCGTTTTTATAGATTCCAATCCGATGGCAATTCTCATCGTAAATCCCTGGTCCTCTAGATGAAGGTGTGGCTGCCGTAGTTCCAGCGAAGGCAGGCTCTTGCAGTGCTCTATCCGACGCATAAGTAAAATTGAGTGTCTTCGGATCGCAAACATCGCTAGACGACGTAAAACAAGTATTGGCAATGAGGCCTCGATCATTAAAGCCCCAGTAATAAGAACCCAAATCAGAACTGTGGCCTAAACGCCCCTGTGTCAGAGAATCATAATCCACATAAAAAGTTTGATTATTAGGCAGAATAATTCTCGAGATTTTACCTAAGTCATCGCGTTCAACAGAGAATGTCTGGTTACAAACCTTAACTAACCCAAGTTGTCGATAATCATCGTAGATAAATTGCTTTACATAAACATCAGAGACTTTTTGTTCTTCCAGCTGCCTAAATTTATCATACTTAAACCTAAGATCTATGGATAACCCGGATTTAGTCTTCAAGGACTTCAGTTCAGGCTTGTCATCAGGTGCATACGAGAATTTTTTCGTAAATTCAGAATGTCGAACCTCCGTAACGCCATTGCCTTCATAAGAAAACTCGTAGCGTTCTATCGGCGAATAAAGCTGAATAAGCGACAACATAGACTGCAAGAATGATGGCTCGCTCTCATAAATCGTTGAGTTCACTCTTCCAGCAGAATCATACTCATAAGATTCACGCAGCCCTAAAACAGTTTTCTCTTTAAGACGATCATGCTCATTGTCATATACATATGAGACATTGCCTATATTAGAACGACTGATTTGAGATACTCTCCCGAAATCATCAAATCCAACCGTCTGGGTATTCCCATCTGGCAAAGTTATCTTTCGAAGGCGCCCTAGAACATCACGTTCGTAAGTATATACCCCCCCAATCTCATCGGTATAAGAGATTGGCTGGCCGTGACTCAAGTCCACAACAGATTGAGTTACGTAGCAAGTATTTTCTGTTGAGTTTGTCTTAAAACCTGTGAGATCAACTTCAAAACTGCGTGTTATATAATTTGTATGCGAAAAATCTATTACAGATCGTTTATTGGAAGATTCAGTTTCATCCAAAACAATATTCGCTGCTTCTAAGTCTTGATATTTAATCTCTTCTGGATTTTGATGAAAGCGGCTTAAGTCAACTTGCTGTTCTTTGCGTTGAGCTGGAATAACACGATGCAGTCGATCAAAATACCATCCCCGTTTGCTTAGCTTGCCATGAGTGAGTATTTCACCATCAGAGCTACTAATAACTGCTGTTTTCGCAGAAGCTTCGAGTATAACATCGGGCATCGTTTGGCTTGGTAAACGGTACGAATAGTCATAAGACTCACCTAAATTATTTGAAATTGTTTTCAGCCTATGAAAAGCATCATATCCATAAGCTTGTTCTAACGCTGTTTTTCCACTGCTTTTGAGTACTAAGCTAGAAACAGCATCAGCTTCAGTCGAATAACCTGTCATCTCTCGCCAAGTACCATCTGGGAAATGCAGTGACTTTAAGATTTCAAAAACAGGATCATAACGTAAGAACACAGTTCCCGTGCTCGGCTGAGTAACATTGATAAGATTGAAGTCTTTGTCATAACCTAACGCCATTTTTTGGAGACGCTCAGTTCGTGTTGCCAGCTGCAAATTTGTGGGTAAACCAGCCTGATTATAATCAATCAATGTCGTATAGACGAAATCAGGTCCAACCTGTTTCTCGTTAGATTTCAAACAAGATCGTGAGTCAAAATAAGAAATTAGTTTTTCTAGAATACCCGTAGTCGTAATCTCTTCCGTCTTGTTCACACATAGACGGTCATAGTCTAAGAAATTAACGAGGCGTCTAAGAATTGTCTGGTCTTTGGTAAAATAGGATTGAATAATATTGGCATGGCTCAAATAGGAGATGCCATCTAAAACGGCTTCTTTCCAGCCATGTGTTTCAACTTCAATGATATCAGCCAATCGATTATCTTGCTTACGAATTTCTTTTTGTCTTGGTGAATGCTCGACACTGGTAACATAGTCCGTCTGAACTGAAACTTGTGAATCATGAGTCTTCACTTGGGAAAAACCAATCAGTTGCCCAGTTGCTAGATTGACCTGAGGGTCAATAAACTCAAACTCGGTTTTTTTAGAACCCTTTCCAGCAGTATTCACCGTCAAAGATTTAGGAACAATAAACGGATGTGGAACACCAGGCTTAGGATCGGTCCATTGATATTCAAAATCCAGAACAATGCCCTGGCCGTTGTCAACTCGAGTGAGAAGTCCTGTTGATGCGGTATTGAGATCATAAGAAGCGTCTCCATTTAAAAGTGACCACACCAACAACTGGTCATCAAACGACCCATTAACGTTTAAGATTGTGGGGTATCCAAAAACTTCTCGCCGATCTTTATATCCATAAAATTTCTCTACATAAAAGTGGTTTCCCTTGTTGATGAAGAAATAGACGACAATCCCATTATAAAAATACGCATCTGTTAAGCCATCTCGATTAAGATCCAAAAACACCAGATCAGCCGGTGTTATATCTAACGTTAGATCTGAACTGGAGTTGAAAGGCATTTTAAATGGCAGATAAATAGGTTTTGAGGCAAAAACCATATTGCCCATTCCATACCAAACCATCAGACCACGACGAGTCTGAGCAATCAAGTCAATAAACCGATCGCCGTTCATGTTTGAGAAGAAAAATGCTTTTGCATCAAGTTCATGCATTCGAGGCAACGGTTTTTTAACAACATCAGAGAACTTAATCTCGCTGAGTGTCGATTCATTTAAAAAATAAGCGTATTCGTTGTAAGCAACTCGAACCAAGTCTGGTTTTAAATCACTATTGAGATCAACTAAATGAGTAAAATCCTTTACAAAGAATCCTGGTCCAAACTGAGCAATCGTTTGTTTTTCATAACGAAGTTTTCCATCAAGGTCACATACCGCTATTTTTGTTGAAGTGTCTCGCGATTGAAAATCATTAACCAACAACAAGTAGTACAAACTATCTTCAGGTCCTGATGGCCTAAACAAGAGACGTCTTGTTTTCCAATCCAGCTTTGCACAACGAGGATCCGCTGTTTTGCTCGAAGACTCTTGCTGAAAAAAAAACTGGCCATCAACTCCTTGCAGATAGGATTTCAGATTATCTGATCTTTCAATATCGATCAGACCATCTTGGTTAATATCGATAAGAGACAAACTTGTCCTAAAAAAATTATAACCCGTAATATCCTTAACCACCATGTCATTAAAATTTGATTTGGAAGGTTTCGATGGTGCTTTCATGAACCTTTCCAGGTCATCGTAATGATATTGAACTGCCGGAAGCTTATCTCCAGAAGGGAACTCTGTTTCAACTTGAATCAGATATCTGTCTTTATGAACAAGCTGAACTTTCTTCATAATTTTAAATTGCTGCCCATTCCAGCTTTTAAGAACAACCTGAGAAACGATCTTATCTAGGGTTGTTTCAAGACCACAGCTTTCGAAAGATTGAAGAGGTGCACTTAATTCTTCATAAAAAAATTCAATTTCATATTGGCGATGTTTCTTGCCTCCATATTGGACACTTTTAAGAATAGGTCTACCAAAGCGATTCTTCTCGTAAACATACGAAGTGACATGACCTTCCCTGTCTTTGACCTCTTTCAAATACCAAGCAAAGTCACCATAATCTTCGGCAAAATAGAAAACTCGTCCATCTGGATGATATCCTATAAAGCCACCTGAATTTCGTTTGATTTGTAAATCAATCTCGAAGCCCTTCAAATAATAAGCATCCTTTCTTGGATTAAGTCTTAGCTTACCCCAAGGACTTGCAAACAAATCGCCATTGCAATTAACTTCACCAATTTCTGAGTAACGATAAATGCTTAAAGCCGTTTCCCAACCCAAACCCCACTCAGAATATCCGCCTCTACGCGAGTATGATGGCAGTGGGCTATGAAGAATCTCTCCGCGTTCCATTGGCAGTTCCAATGGAAACGAAATAGAGACATTGCCTAAAGCGAAAGAATCTGTAGACAAGTCAAAATGAGCATAACTACCTTTGAGAGCAGCAGCTTTGGGCTGCGCAAGAAAATGATCGTGAACCCATAAATTGGGATAAATAGGTTCAGGTAGCCGAGCTGCCCAAAGGCTACACCCTGCAAATACACTCATCACGAGCAGTAAGATACTGCGATATTTCTTACGCTTCGCCAAAATCATTTCAAAACCGCTTGTCCTTGCATTTCATAATACATCTTTATCACTTGACGTTGAACTTCTAGTTCAGCGTCTCTCTCCTCTCTTGATTTAGACTTGTTGTCTTCAATATCCTTCTTTTTCTTTTCGGCCCGTTTAATCATCGGTCTAAAATCAACCGCCATTGCCAGATCGCTCCACTCATTTTGAAGCTTTTTGATTTCTCGAACGATTTCTTCTCGTTTGTTTTTAAGATTTGTTATGCCATTTTTGCATTCAGTTTTTTTGTTGGTTAGGTTAGTGATTTCGAGGAGAGCTGCATTATACGCATTGCGTTGGTTTTCATCTTCGTAATGCTCAGTCTCTTGGTATGGAATTGCTTTGCATGTTCCTAGGTCTAGCCTTCGCTTATATCTTCTACCCATATAACAGTCATGTTTCTCATCTTGTGTGTATTTAGGTTGCCCACAATATGTTTCGCCATCGTTGCAAAATTTTTCGGTTTCATCATAAGTTGTGCAGCCAAAATTACAATGAGTCCATTGATACTTCAGTCGAGTTACTTGCCGTTGTTTCTTGTAGTGCTGATTTTCATCCCTTCGTTGTTCTTCATGCCTAAAAGAGGTCCTGAGCTTCTCAAGTTTTGTTTCTAGGGACTGCTGCTCTGTTATTTTTCCAATCAGAGTCTCTACTTTCTCTTCAATTTTTTTGATTTTTTGTTGAATCTCAAAGACTTTTGAACCAAGTACAGGGGTGTTACTCCTTATATGTTGAAGCATCTCTGCA
The DNA here is from genome assembly GCA_037134495.1 of Myxococcaceae bacterium. Classification (GTDB taxonomy): domain Bacteria; phylum Myxococcota; class UBA727; order UBA727; family JABDBI01; genus AER2-1. The sequence continues at coordinate 5,112 of JBAXMC010000016.1, read as the reverse complement.
AACACCAAGCCATCTCCTTCCTCCCATTGGAAGTTTCCGAGCTTTAAATCATATGGAGAAGCTTTCTTATCCATCTTGATAAAAAAGCCTGAGCCATCGACAAAATAGACTTCTGGCTTTGAACCCTTTTGAGGCACTTTAAATGCCTCAAGAAAGCCATCTTTCAATCCGTCTCTGCGCGTTGGGCCTTCTCCTGCAGCCTGGTTGAATATGCCAATGAAATTAATCAGAAATGACTTTGGAAGCATGCGTCGAATATGAGCAACAGTTATAGGAAATTTCTCTATTTCCCCAACAGTTCTATCGATATCTTTAGATGACAACGGAACAATAATCGCATGAAAAGACGTATTGGCGATTTTTTCTACAATTTTATCCACGTTCTTCATATCTCTCTCAAAGCCTGCTGTATCTGCAAACCCAGGAGTATCCCAGAAGACAACTATTTCATGCCCGGTATCAACGGTGTATTTGTTCACTTCACTGGTTTGGCTCCCACCACCTGGTTTAAGTTCAACCTTGTATCCCAGATAGTCTGGAACATTCACGAGATACGAACTCGGCTTATGATATAACGGAATCACAATTTCCCATTTGTCTTGATATGGGACCCTGCCAAAATTATTATACAACATGTTTATAAGACTAGATTTCCCTGAACCAGAAGAACCCAGGAACAAAACGTTATACGTCGGTTTAACGCACTTGTCCTTAGAACCATCAGAGCAAGTACCCTTCTGCGCATTTACAGCAAGCGACCCAAGCGACAAAATAACAAACAAAATCAATTTTCGATTAACTGACATAACTGACTCCTACTATTGAATCCATTCCATGGGCTTACCATGAGTGGTTGAAACTACCTTTATTATCAAATAAATATGTTTTAGAAGATTCGGGTACCCATCTTCAGCAATTCCAAAATCCCGACGGATACTATTCAGTGGTATTCTGTTCTCAACACCAAAACGAAATGCCGTGAACGGCGATAAACCTTTCGCAGTATTTAGCCCAGTGGAGATATCGCTTTTAATTCGCTCTACAGCGCTCATAATATGATCTTGTGAATACACAAATCCAAGACTGATCGTATATTTCAAACGAGCTTCATTGCTTAGAACCAATTTCTCGATACCCTTCAGCATTGGGAAACTCTGCTCACGATCAACGTACATATCCAATGTCCCAGTATACAGTTGCCTCTGCAAATTAGCCGCTACCCCAAAGTCCTCCACACTAAACAGGAGAGCCATATCTACAATAATTGGAGATTCTTCTGTCTTATCCAAAACAGACAGACGTTTTGACTGATACAGATCTCTAATTTGAATTTTTAAACCCCAACTATTTGGATCAAACTTTTCAGCGAATAAGTGATCCCATAGTATTTTCGCTCGTTCTTCAGAGATCATTGGAACCAGTTCCTTTTCTGAATCATCCAAATAAGAGCCAGGTCGAGGAATCCTCAGAATAATATATTTTCCAGTCTCTTCTGCCAAAGTTTTAGTGTTCAATCCTGAAAGCAATTGACCCACTAAATTTTTCGTCTGAACAGCCATTGTTTCTAAAGCAAAAGCATCATTTTCTTTGATAAAATAAACACGCATAGCATCGCTATTAATAAAACTTTTTCCGCTTGGATAATAGAGTTTAAGAATCGGCAACAAATACTCTGTAGCTTCACGAATAGCTCTCAACAGAGTGTCATATAACGGAAAATGCCTTACATGCTTAACTAAAGCCCCAAGACGTGATGAGACATGGCTTGCATGACCTTGAGCAGTATCAAGCTGTTTCAAAATACCATCCATTTCCAACTTGGTTAGTTTGATGCTTCTTGTAAGCTCTAGAATCCGAGCCTTCCTCACAATTTTATCAGCTTCATGGTCCAACCAATGCTGAAAAGTACTGAGCAATGTCGGTTCAGATCGAAGTTCTACTAAAGTACTGGCTTGCAAATTGGCAAAAGCTCCGCTCTTCAGTTTTTGGATGCGCGAACTCAAATCACCGCCTTCTTGAACAAGTGCATCACCTGCTCGATTCATATTCCATAGCTCATCCACCATCGCATCGATTATTTTGGCAACTTCTCCTGAAGCGGGTTTTAGTTTTTTAAGCTGAACATCCAGAATTCCACTCCTGACTTTGCCATCATTGCAATCATTCACGACAAAATAGACAGTCGAATTTTGACGAGCAACATAGGAGCGATGTGTTCCAATCACAAAGACATCGATTACTTCAGCAAAATTCTTGATCTCGCGAGAAACCACAACAGCAAGATATGATCCAGCTGGGAAGTCTGGATACGGCGTGTCTCCAAGTCTGATCCCAGACTGAAATGCGGCCGTCTTGGTTTTAAAATTTGAATTCTGTTTGTATTTGCTTTCTTCAGAAACCTTAGACGTACCCGTTGTTTGCTGAGATGTATGTGAGGCCGAAAATCCAAATCCATAAGCTGAACCCGATGCACTCAGACCGAAACTTTCTGTAGTGCTGCTCGTTGAAAAATGAGAACTAGAGTTACGTTGATCATTACCTAAAACAAATGAATCACCTTGCGCCAATTGGATTCTAAATCCTTCTGGACCCGTACTCGCTTTTTCAACTCCATCAAACAATTTTGAGCGTTCCAAGGCACAGGTAGGAGACCATTCTCCATGAACACCTATATTCAGCACTTCATTTTTGTCAACTTCAATCGATAGATGTGAAGCCCAATTTGAGACTTGTGCATCTTTAGGTTTGACAGAAAAAGCTTGGCTCTCTTGTGGAATCAGCTGGGTCTCAAACACTCGTACGCTTTTGCTGTTTTTTAACGCCTCTTTGCGCTCACTAAAAAGGCCATCATAATCAAGATCTTTATCTAGAGTCTTTTGAGTCGCAAAAATCTCGGCAATGTCTTTCTTGAGGTGTTCTTTTTTTAATTGAAGACTGTTTTCTAAAGACTGCTTGGCAAGCCGCTTGTTGTTCTCAGAATCTTGGAGCCAATTAATATCGTTTCTGTGTTGTCTGAATTCTTGAATCATCTCCGAAAGCGTTTGCTGTGTTGATAAGAGTTGGTTCTTAATCATCTCAATACGCTGGTTTGATAAAGTTGCTTCAAGACCATGATTCCAGAAATAAAATCCTGTCTCTTGGTACTGCTGATATGCATTTGCATAACGATTCACCGTAAAAATGCTCTCAGCAAACAAAGACGTTTTGGGAGTCAGTTCTAAATTTTGCATATCAAAACCACTTTTTTCCAGCAAACTTAGCTTAGGAAATTCATGACTATCGATAGGTTTCGAGTTGCGAGTTTTAACTGAACTCAGAATCTCAAGAGCGCGAAGAGTCTGTTGCTTCCCAGGATAGAGAGAGGCAACTCCTGTAAAAAGATCTTCTAGTTGCATCGAAAGCTCCAATTGCGAAAGTTCATTGGAAAATACTTTTTTAAAGAAAAACAACAGCAAATCTTTTGAGTTTACTTCCAGAGTTGCTTTCAAAAATGTCTCGTCAGAAAAATCATATTTACGAAGCAATTCATTCAAGATAATATCCAAGTTCGAGATGTCACTTGTCGAAGCGAGCAAACGACGAACTTTGAGGGTTAGAGCGAATTGTTTTAATGAATTAATTTCACTAGAAACTTTCAGCGATGATGCCCAAGAAGTCACCAACTCAAGAATTTCGTTGTTCTGAGTAAACTTAATTGGATCTGCGAATTCATACAAAGTCAAGATTGGCTCTACAAATAACGGTTCTTTCTGTACTACAGCAAGCAAATCTCGAATTGTCTCCGAAGTAATCTCAGAAGATATCTTGCTCGATTCCAACAAACTTTGAACAACAGATTTACGATAAAGATCGATGGCTGCTTTCTTTCCTGCATCTGTATGGCGATCGCGAATACTCCAAGGGTCTGAACTTTGAGGTTGATCTGATAATCCTCTTAATACAGCTTCAGCATAAATTGGTTGTCCCAAGTCCTGCAAAAACTGAGAATAGGCCAAGATCCCATCAGCCGTTCTATAAGTTTTTAACCAATTTCTGGCTTTAGCATGCTCACATCTGACAGCTCTTTCTATATGGGAAAGAAACAACTTTGGGTGACATGAAGAGTCTTCTTTTAAAATAAGCCCGAGTTCATAAGAAGCTTCTCCTTCCAGCTCTTTCGTAGGAGCTGTTAATGTTGCTCTTTGAAGCCAATAGGATGATTCTTTGTAACGCCCTAGAGACAACATGCAATTGGTGTTTTCAAGCAGTGCTAAAGATTCAACATAGTGCAATGAGTCGGTGCTAGTCTTCTTGCCTGATTCCAAAAGTCCACCCAAGAACTTACAAAACTTATTTGAATCAGTTTGTTCATTGTTACTGAGGGCTTTAAGATAGATGGTTGCATATTCATGCCCACCAGCTGCCGCTTTTTTGAACCAGTTTTTTGCTTCTTCTTTCAGCCCACCTTGTTCATACAGCGCTCCAAGTCTAAATTGAGCATCCGCATCACCTTTTTGTGCCTCAATTCGGTAGATCAAGAAAGCCTGCTTGAGCGGCAGTATTGAAAGCGGCTTTTCACGCAGGCTCAGAAGATACTTGTTTTCAAAATACTCGCCGGAACTCTTCCAAATTTGATCCGCGAAAACGTTCGATATTCCAATCAAACAAAATGCTAACGCAGTATTTTTTATTAGATTCATCCTCATCAATGACAGCTTATTTTAAAAAATACAATCACGCCTAGAACTAAGCTTGTTCCGAACTAAACCAGTCTTGTAACTACTCAGGGGTAAGACTTTGAGCCCCCCCCTCTCCTTTTGGGAGAGGGAGATTTTGGTTTCTCCAAAATCGGGAGAGGGTTTCCCTCTTACGCAGGCATGTAAGGCCGCCCCAGAAAAGCATTCTGCAGAGCGATTAAGACGTTTTCGCCATTCTTTCTCGCGGTTGAGATATAGCCTCGGATCCGAGCAAAGTGGTCAGCGCCAACCTTGCTTCTAAAGCAGCCAGACACATTTTGCTTTACTTTGGCCATGCGCACATCTCGTTCGGCTTGATTATTATCAAACGGGACGCTCGAGTCATACATAAACAAAAGCACTTGCTGCTGTCGTATCACAAAGCGCTCCCAGAGAT
>JBAXMC010000015.1:0-22353 GCA_037134495.1 Myxococcaceae bacterium | reverse complement strand
TTTGTTTTATCTCTTCTGTTTTAAATTCTGCCGTTATTTCGTCCATAAAATAACTATATCAAAATTTTGACGATTTCACACTCTTTGGTGCCTTTAGGCGTTTTAATCTCAAGCTGATCACCTACGGCCTTGCCTATCAGTGCTCGCGCAAGAGGAGAAGAAACACTGATTTTTGATTTTTTCAAATCAGCTTCATCTTCACCTACGAGAGTCCAAGTTTGTTTCTCGCCTGAGTCTGCATCCATGATGGTGACCGTGACGCCAAAAATAACTTTGGAACCGTCAAATTGAGCAGAGTCGATAACTTGAGCGCCACCAATTTTGACTTCAAGTTCTCTGATTCTGCCTTCGACCATAGATTGCTTCTCACGAGCTGCGTCATATTCTGCATTTTCAGAGAGATCGCCATGCGCTCTGGCTTCAGCAATGTCTTGAATCACTTTAGGACGTACTTCTGTTTTGAGTGTACGGAGTTCTTCTTGTAAAGCTTTGAAGCCATTTGGGGTCATGGGGTATTTCATGATGGAGCTCTCACCGCCAGTCTGATTCGATCACTGGGAAGTCTGTTCACAATCTTATTTACCAAAAAGTTTAACGCAGCTAAGGGCAATTCGCCGGTTTTAAAGACAGGGCTATTCACCAAGACCAAAACGCTCGATTTTTCTTCAGATTCTTCCAAAGTGGCTGTGATTTCAGCTGTGAGACTACCGGTTTCGAAAATCGTATTAACGGCGGATTCTGCTTGAGCCCGTTTTTCTTCGGGTGTGCTGCTGAGTGTGTATTCGACTCGATCATCTTCATCGAATTCAAATAATCTTCTGAGGCGTTTGTCTGTTGCAGGAGCTGCTGGGGCGCCAGAGTTTTCCTGAGGAGCTGGTGGAGCCGGTGGCTCTGGTATTAAGTGAGCCAAACCTGCAACGGCAGGGTTCACGCCTCCAACCAAATATTTACCCATTCTAACCAACGGCGCGGCATCGCTTTTTTTACGATAGGTAATGCCGCTTAATTGGTGAGTCGGAGCAATGTCCACGGAATTGCCGAGATTATCGGGCGTATTTTCGTTGGTTCGAAAGACTTCTAAGTGATTTCCAACGTCATCGTTAGGAATCCGGATGTCTTTGATTGAACGTCGATTACCGACTGAATCGCCGGGATTATTACCATGGAACACTCTCACGCTTTAGACTCCGAAACTTGTCTGACATAGACTTGCTGTGCAATGGTCAGTAAATTATTGACCAACATATACAAAGACAAACCTGCTGGCAAGTTTAGCATCACAAACGTTAAGAACAAGGGCATAAACCACATGACATATTTCATTTGTGGCTGAGATTCGTCAATTTGAGGCGGGATCACCCATTGGCTGATCAACATAGAAAGGCCCATTACGACTGGGAAAATGTAATACGGGTCTGGCCGAGTTAAGTCGGTGATCCATGCATAAAAAGGCTGTTCATAGAGCTCTACAGAGTTACCAAGCATCTGATACAAGGCAAACCAAACAGGCATTTGAATCAGCATGGGCAAGCAACCTGCCATGGGGTTAATGCCTTTTTCTTTGTAAAACGCCATCTGTTTTTGACCGAGCATGGCTTTGTCATGGCTATATTTTTTCTGAAGTTCCTTGAGTTCTGGAGCAATCTTTTTCATTTCTTGCTGAGAAGTAAAAGATTTTTGAGTGAGTGGAAAAGTCAGAATTTTGATGAAAACCGTGAGTAAGATAATCGCAATACCAAAATTATGAACCCAGTTAAAAATATAAACCAAGAGCCAGAGCAAAGGCCTGCTGAGAACTCCAAACCAGCCGTAGTCAATATTTTCTTCGATTCCGTGACCGGCAGTTTGCAAAAGCTGTAGTTGTTTAGGACCTAGATAAGAAGAAAAGCTTAAGGTCTGAGAAGCTCCAGGTTGTAATTGGAGCGTTTTAGCTTGTAATCGAATCTTGAGAGCTTTGCTGGGGCCAGATTTCAGAAATTCAGCCTTAGCGCCTTCGATTTGGGCGTTATTCTCGGGAGCCAAACTCATTAAGAAATAGCGTCGATCAAAGCCGACATATTTAGGAGAAGTCTGGATGTTTTCAGACTTTTCTTCGAGATCTTTTAGGGCATAGCGCTTGTGTTTTTCGCCATTGTGCCATGTGACAGCCAGCTGGTCTTCTTCGTGTTTAGCAGATTCGACCGTATGCATGACCATGTCTATAGATAGTGCTTGTGGGCGTGTGCTTTGATTCTTGAGCTCTACTTCATGGCGAACCACAAATGGTTTGTCTGTTAAGTGATACTTGTGAATCACGCGAATATTTTCGGGAGTTATTTTCTGAAATATAATTGTCTCTAAGTCAGCGCTAACCAACTCATAACGTGTTTTGTCTGACAGTGTGAGATTCCCGTCTCTGGACTCAGCAACAAAGCCGGGTTTTAAATCAAGCGGCTCTTGGTAGCCTTGCAAAGCCCAATCTTGGAGCGCAGCGCCTTCATTGCTGAACAAGACTTTATAGCCCCCTCTGACGGCCACAGAATCTGGCAGGCTTTTGGCAAGTTCTCGTGTGAGAAGGGGTATGTTCGCAGCTTCAACTGAAGGAGCCAAAATGGGCTTTGGGGGAGCAGGAATAACAGCAGTGGCTTCAGGTTTTGGACTAACTTGAGTTTTTGTTTTGGGCACAAAAAAAGCGTTATAGCCCATCAAAAGAGCTGTCATTAAGAAGACCGCCAAAAATAGGCGTTTCAAATCAGGGGAGTCTGGATTCATATGAGGTTAGAGAGTTGCCTGAAAGATTCGGTTTTGACAAGGGCAACAAGAAGCCTATAGGCCTGAAGGGTGGGCGTGTAAGAATTCTTCCACGGCTCGTTGTAGTAATTTAGATCTTTTCAGTCCAACTTCTTTCCGGAACAAATCCACTCTATTCAAAATATTGGTGGGGAAAATAACATTAAATCTCTTTGAATCTAAATTTTCGTAACGTTCTTTTACTGCCTCATCAACAACGATTGCCATAAGAGTGCCACCTAAATGTTTCAACTCTTCAAAAGAAGAAGGTTTTTTAACAAAACGTGGCTCTGCGTGAGCCAGCCATGCTGCGAGTGCATCGGTTGCATTTTCGATGGCATCATCCCAATCTTGACCGAAAGTGACACATCCTTCTAAATCTGGAAATTCCACTTCGATTGCTTCGGGGGTTTCTTTTAAAATTGCATAGTATTTCATATTTTTCTCCCTGAGATTCCTGCAGATTTTAGAATATTTTTTGCCGTACCAATGGGGGTATCTCCTTTAATGACGCGGAACTGGAATTGGTGGAAAATCAGCTTTAACCCAAACATCATGCCGACCTCCGGAGCGTTTGAGAAAGCCTGCTCCAGAAAGCAGTTTCTCCAATTCCCGTTTTGTCACGCAACCCTCCCACCTGATTTACACACTAGTATGTAATTTTGAAATTTGCAAGTACTGTCCTAATAGCAAGTTCCTCCGGCGTTTTGATTTTCAGGTTCACTTCTCCAGCTCCTATCTGTTTCTTTCAGGTTGGGCAGGGCCCAGAATCCGGCAAATATCTTGCTGTAGAGTTCAGACTCATCTGTTACGTCTCGCAATTCCGCAGCAATCTGCGCGAAGCAACTTTCGAATGTCGGCCTGCCTGAACGACCGTCGAATATTCTGAACATTTCTCTGAAAGTTCTACCATAGAGTTTGAGTTGATGTTGTGCTGCTGGGGTCAAAGTTTCTTCTGTTTCCCCCCTTTGCAAAAGGGGGGCAGGGGGGATTTTGATTTCATAAATCTTGCATCGATTTGCGTGACGCTTCTTCAAATCTGTTAACAAACCTGCTGCTTTTAATTCATTTAAGCACCGACCAATGGTTCTACGTGAGCAATTAAAATGCTCGGCCAGTGTTTGCTGCCGGATCCAGAGGTTTTCATTGTTAAGATTCTTCAAGTAATCAAAAATTTTCTCGGCTCTTATAGACATGACTTCTCCAGGTCAACTTTGGTTGACAGTTTGAGGCCGAGAAAGTACTTATTTTTTCGGCCTCTCTAGGGCTGCCGAATCTTCTCCAAAACTGGCTGGTCGCGGAGAAGCCGGCTTCTTGCAAATGCACCATGCATCTGCAGACTTCATGCTAAACCAAGTGGTTTTTGAAAAGCAATTTAAAAACATTAAAAAAAGTTCTTGGATTTTATAATTGCGTGTCCTATATGTTTTGATATAAATCATGTAATTTGGATGTAAATTTATGAATGAAAGTATAGAAAAAACTTTTCCCGTCGTCTGTATCGGGGCATCTGCTGGTGGGCTCGAGTCTATCGTCGAGTTATTGGAAGGTATGCCAGTTGATACCGAAATGGCTTTTGTTTGTATCCAGCAGTTAGACCGTATGTCTGAGAGCCTTCTTCCAGCGATTCTAGGGAGGGCTACTCTGATGCCAACTTTAGAAGTCAAAGATGGTATGCAAGTAGAACGGAATCATGTTTATGTAATTCCACCAAATACAGTGATGACTGTTTCGAAAGGCATTTTGAGACTAACGCCACGTTCTCACGACGGACATGGGGTTAATATGTGCATTGATACTTTTTTGTTTTCTCTTGCTAAAGAGCAGAGTTCTTTAGGGATTGGCATCATTCTATCTGGCACAGGTAATGACGGATCTGCTGGAATTATCGCTCTCAAAGAGGCAGGTGGTATTACTTTTGCTCAGGATGAAGAAACAGCGAAGTACAAAGATATGCCTTGTCATGCAAAGGCAACAGGTTGTGTGGACTTCGTTTTAAGTCCAAGAGCAATCGCTTTGAAGCTGGAGACTTTCCCCAGTCTCTTGTCTCATGACAATATTTTTAATGAGATTTTATTTTTACTTAAGAGAATGTCCGGTGTTGATTTTTTCCATTATAAATCTGCAACAATCAACCGCCGTATCGCACGACGAATGCTTATAAGCCATCAGGATACACTTGAAAGTTACCTTGAGGCGTTAAAAGTTAATCCTTGGGAACTTGAAGCACTTTATCAAGATGTATTGATCAGTGTTACCCGTTTTTTTAGAGATCCTGAAACTTTCAATTATCTTCAAACAGATGTATTTTCGAACCTTGTGCAAAACAGATCCGATGAAAAACCTCTGCGGATTTGGGTGCCAGCTTGCTCAACAGGAGAAGAAATATACTCCTTGGTAATTGTCCTCATCGAGTCTTTAGGCGATGTGTTTGCTCAGACTTCTGTTAGATTTTTTGGTTCTGATGTTAATGATAATAATATCAAAATTGCAAGGCTTGGTGTTTATCCTGTTAGCATTGAAAAAGATGTTTCTGCTGAACGCCTCGAGCGATTCTTTACTAGAGTTGAGCGTGGTTACCAAGTTAAGCCTCTGCTCCGAGATAGATGTGTCTTTGCAAAACAAAATGTAACCAGTGATCCTCCTTTTTCAAAGATCGACTTAATCAGTTGCCGGAACTTCCTGATTTATCTTTCTGCTTCTTTGCAAAAAAAAGTAATTTTAACTTTTCATTACGCTCTCAATCCAGGCGGATTTCTTCTTTTGGGGCCTGCGGAAAACGTTTCTGGATTTAGAGATTTGTTTAATGTTGTTGATCAAAAAGCTAAGCTCTATTCAAAAAAACAAGCTCAAACTCCACGTAGCCTTGAATATCTATTTACACCCAGTATCCCGGAGACTTTTCCAGTGATTAAGAAAAAAGACGAAAATGAAGATTTAAATATGAGTATGAGTATTCAGAGAGAAGCTGATCGTGTAGCTATAGCAAAATATGAGCAGCCCGCGGTTGTCATTAATGAAGCGATGGAGATCTTGCAATTTCGAGGCGATACAAACTTGTACTTAAGACAAGCTCGTGGAACTCCCAGTTTGAACCTTTTTAAAATGTCTCAAGAAGGCCTGGAGGCTGAACTGAAAAATTGCATAAATCGAGTTATCAGTAGCAATATTTCTTTCAAAAAAGAAAATATATGAGTCAAGCGCAACTCAGATTTTAAAAACATCTCGATAGAAGTCATTCCCCTGAGAGTTCCTAAGGCGAGTCAGAAGTATTTTCTGGTTGTATTTTCGGAATCACCGCAAGCTGCTTTGGTTCTGCCTAAGAAAAAAAAACTATCGGCTGTTGAGCAAGAACTCATTTTTATAAAAGCCCATATGCAGTCGATTATTGAAGAGAGAGAAGCAGAGATTGGTCAGTTGCAAGCAGCGAACAAAGAGATTGTTGCTTCAAATGAAGAATTACAAAGTCTTAACGAAGAGTTGCAAAGCGCAAATGAAGAATTACAAAGTCTTAACGAAGAGTTGCAAAGCGCAAATGAGGAACTGCAGACTGCGAAAGAAGAGCTTCAAGCTTCCAACGAAGAACTGACCACCGTAAATGACGAATCGAATATTCGAAACACGCAGTTGTCAAAGTTGAATGATGATTTTATTAACTTAACAACCAGTATTCAGCTTCCAGTCGTGGTTGTTGAAGATGACTGTAGAATCCGGTTCTTTACTCCTGCAGCTGAAAAGATTTTCAACTTGGTCTCTACGGATGTCGGTAGGCCTCTGCGTGATATTAAGCAGAAGATCTTGCTTTCCGATTTAGAAGGATTAATTTTACAGGTTATTAAAGATCTTCATAGTTACGAACAGGAAGTTTTAGATGTTTATGGATCTTGGTATGCTTTAAAAATACAGCCTTATAAAACAAGTGATAATAAAATTTCCGGAGCGATTCTGACGTTTTCAAATATTGATGCGTTGAAAAAAAATCAAAAGTTAGAGAATGAAAAACACGAGGAATTTAATAAAATTGTGCGACAGGCTAATCATGATATTGCTTCACCGATTGCAGCTCTAGAAATATTTCTGAGTGCTCAGGCAAGCAAGTTGCCTGAAGAACAACGTGTTGGCGCGAGAAATTCTCTCAACAGCATCAGGGGTATTACATCTAGCATGCTCCTTCATTTTAGAACAGAAGACAAAGCAATGTCTCCTTTCTACGATGTGCTTCTATTGCCTGCTTTGCTAGAGGCGCTCCAAGAAAAGAAATTCGAGCACAGAAATTCTAAGATTAATTTTTGTGAAAATATGGATGAGAATATGAATTTTTCTTTTGTTCATCTAGATTTTTGGAATTTTAAACGCATGTTTTCTAATCTTATCAATAATGCAGTAGAGGCATTGAGTTCCACTCAGGATCCAAAACTTGTGATTACTTTAGGTACTACAGCAACAATGGAACCGGACAAAGTATGCATTACGATTTCAGATAACGGTATTGGAATGCCTGCATTCGTTCGAGAACAGATTTTAAGCAATCTGCCTGTGGTATCTATCAAACGAAATGGTTTTGGTATTGGTTATGCTCAAATCAGGGAAATGTTGGAGTTACATGGGATCAAGCTTGAAGTTGAATCTACAGAACATGTAGGCACCAAAATCATTCTTACGCTTCCAACATTGAAATTGCCCCACTATATAGCTTCGGAAATAGAGCTTCACTCCTGTGACACTGTAATTGTTCTAGATGATGATCCTTCTATCCACGGAGCATGGGATCTGCGGTTCAGTGAAGTGCCTGGTGTCAAGCTTAAACACTTTACTCAAGGGCGAGACGCCGTAGAGTATTTTAAAAATTTATCAGAAGCATCAAAACAGCAGGTTCTTTTGCTGGCAGATTACGAGCTTCTAAACCAGAACATGAATGGGATTGATGTGATTAATCTCGTAAAACCGATCAGAGCAATTCTTGTTACAGGTCATTATTTTAATCAAAAATTAGTTTCAGACGTCAAGGATTATGACATGAAAATACTGCCTAAGAGTCTGGCGTCTAAGGTTCCAATATCTTGCGAAAAGAGCTCTTAAAGGTTGATGAAGTTCTACTGCGTTAGGTGTTTTCAACCAACACTGAAAACCGTTCTTCTGGTTCAGCTGTAACCGTCTTGCGGCCACCTTCGGGTAGTGGGAAAGTGACTTTATAGGCGTGTAAAGCAATCGCATATGGGTGATAAGCTATTTTGGAACCATACTGCGTATCTCCGACAATCGGAAAGCCTAAGTGACTCAGGTGAGCCCTGATTTGATGCATTCGGCCGGTTTCAGGGTTTGCTTCTATCAAAGTTAAATTATTGGAAGAAGCGATTACCCGCACGCGAGTTAACGCTCGTTGTCCATCGTCCGCGATGATCTGATGCGCTAAACTTTTTCTGTTATTGGGCGTGTCGATTCTTTTGAGTCTTGCGTCAATATTAATTTGTTTGAAAGTCGGAATGCCTTCGATGACAGCGAGATAACGCTTGTCTACCAAGTGCTTTCTGAACCCGTCACTTAAGGCTTGTTGGCCATAAACGCTGGTTGCAAAAATACAGCAACCAGTCGTGCCCCTGTCCAATCTATGGACTGGCTTGATATTTTTACCAAAACGTTCTTGCATAACATCAAGCAATGTCGGTTTAGGTGCACCCCGGCCCGTCACCACAACCATGTTGCTAGGTTTATAAACCACCAAGTGATGTTTGCCTTGGTCTAATATGGAAATTGGGATAAGGGTCATGAAAGTGTCTGTGAATAACCTTTTCGATAGCCCCTGCTTGATTGTCAACCCCCACTCGAATCAGGGCAAAGCTCTGCAGAGTTTGGAAGCAATCTTGCCTGAATTGAAGGCCAATTGGCCTAATATACGGGTTTTTCATACGAAAACGATTGGGCATGCCACTCAAATCACTCGCGAGCAAATAGTAGCTGGAGCCTCAGTGATCTTGGTCATGGGTGGAGATGGGACTCTCAATGAAGTGGTCAATGCTCTGGGTGAGAACTCGAAGGTCCCACTTGGGATTCTACCTTCTGGATCAGGCAATGACACAGCCAAGAGTTTTAGTTGGTCTGAAGATATCAAAGGCCAAGTTAGAAGATTAATGAACGCACAAGTTAAAATGGTTGATTTGGGGTTGGTGATCTCTAAAACGCAAAAACGTTATTTTTTAAACGTAGCCAGTTGTGGCATTTCAGCTGTGATTGCAAAAAACATGCGCGAGCAAGAAAGAAAAACGGGCGCACCTCTTTGGTATTACTTACAAACACTCAAAGCCATTTGGTCTTACAGGCCAACGCAAATACGCGTGAATATTGACGGAAAAAATATTCAGCACCCAGACTGCTCTTTGTTGGCTTTTGCTAATGGTCAGTATTTTGGCGGAGGCATGCAAATTGCTCCAGGTGCCAGAATGGACGATGGTCGTTTTGATGAAATAGCTGTTTCAAAAATGGGCTTAGGATTTTTCTTAAGGCATGGCCTTAGTGTTTACCGCGGCAAACATCTCGATTTGCCGCAAGTTTACAAGATGAGAGGGCAGGTGGCTTTGGTAGAGTCATTGTCAAAACAGCCTGTCTATGTTGAAGCAGATGGTGAAGATGCGGGAGAATTACCCGCAAGATTTGAGATTTTTAGCCGATGTTTACCGGTTTTAATTTGAAGAGGAGAAAAAAATGCGAATAAGATTGATTTTGACATTAGCCTTGGTTTTATTATCTTCCTGTAAGTCTCCAAAAGATGGGACCTGTGGAAAAGATTCAGACTGCAAAGAAGGCGTCTGTGTATTTTCTAAATGCCAAGAATGCGCTGTGAACACAGATTGCAAAGATGGTAAGGTTTGCGAAAATAACCAGTGTATTGTGGCGCCCGTGGTTTCCGTTCCTGAGAATTTAACACCTGCTTCAACTGCGTCAGTTTGCAGTGATACAGGAACTGTTCACTTTGACTTTAACCAGTATGAAATTAAAGCTGCAGACAGAGACATGCTGACAGAAATAGCGACTTGCTTGCGTACAAAACCAGACAGCAAGATTACAGTGTCTGGCAATACAGATGAACGCGGAACCGTAGAATATAATTTGGCATTAGGTGAAAAACGCGCGAAAGCTGTGTCACAATACTTGCAAAACTCTGGAATTAATGATTCTAGAATGCATGTTGTTTCATATGGAAAGGAAAAACCCGTTGACCCAGAACACAATGAAGAAGCTTGGGCTAAGAACAGGCGTACCGATATTACTGCTGAGTAGCCTTACGGCTTGCTTTGTCCCTCGTTCCGAGGGCGATCAAATGCTTATGGATATCAGCAAGCTTAGACAGCAGCTTGCTGATACTCAGCGCGATGCAGGCGATAAGCAGATGCTTTTGGACAGTCGGCTTAAAAAATTAGAAGGGTCTGTTTTTAAACAAGGTGCTGATAGCAGCTTGGAAAAAGACAAGCTGCTTACCGAAGTGGAACAGCTCAAAACGCAACTCCAAGAGATTCAAACAGAAAAACCTGTTGTTGTACCAAATCTAAACAAAACAGATCAAGTAGCTCAGACTAAACTCGCTTACGAAAACAAAGAATATGAGCGTGCGATTTCGGGCTGCGAAGCTTTCTTGAGTAAATACCCAGACGACAAGCAATTTACAGCGCAAATATTATTTTGGCGCGGCGATGCTTATTACGAGTTAGGCGAATTTAAAAAAGCTGTATTGTCTTATCAAGACTTGCTGACACGATTCCAAACTTTTAGCAAAGTTCCAGAGGCGCTCTACAAGGTTGGTTTATCACTTGAAGCGCTCAACTTTCCCAAAGATGCAGCTGTGTTTTTCGATGAGATCGTACAGAAGCATTCCAAGAGCCCTTTTGTTGCTAAAGCGAAAGAGCGGTTGAAGAAAAAGAAAAAGTGACGTTAAAACTCTTTCGGGCACTGGTGCACGGGCTAGTATTGCCCAGCGAAATATTAAAAAAACCAGCACTTTCTCCGAGATTGGTAGAGATTTTGACGCCGCTTCAGGCGTTTGAGAATCAATCCGATGAGAGCTTAGATTTTTTAAATAATTATCGGGAATTAGTTGAAAAACCTGAGATTGATCGCTTAATCATCTCGAACAGAATAGACCTCAGTGAGCTTGAGCTGGCTTATTTATTTAAGTTGGCTGAGTTGGGTGTGCAGATTACTTTTGAATTTCCGGTGGATTCTTCGGGGCAGGGCCTTAGTTTGCCTGTGACTTATTTGGCGCAGCGCATTGAAAAACATCACGATCTCAAAAATATAGAAGTTATTTTTAAGTCTTTCGTGAAACCAGAACGCTTAGTCCGCTATGAAGCACCTGATTTGGTCCAAGAGGCTCGATTTGTGGCTCAGGTGATCGCAGGCTACGATTCTAAAAATATCGCTGTTGCTATGAGAGTGCTCGATAAACGAGCGCTGATCTTTCGAGATGCGCTGCGTGCTCATGGACTCGAAACACCGGTTTTGGCGCTGCCTGATTTACTCGGAAAGCAATTTGATTTGGTTGTGATTGCCGACTGTGTGCATGGGCGTTTAACGCTTTCGAGAGAGCCAGATTGGCCACTTCGAGATTCAGATTGTTTCGAGATCAATCGCTTGATGGGTCGACAGGTTCTAAGACGCTTCGAAGAAGATCCTTTGGAACCCAGCTTGTTTCCGGCCAGACAAGCGCTAGAACCCATGTGGTTTTTAGGGGCCTGCAGTGCTGCCAAATTATTGGTCCTAACGAGCTCTGCTTTAGATGAAAAAGGTCAAGCACAGACCACCAGCGAGGTGATAAAGTTAGAATGGCTTGGAAAAGACGAGGGTATTTCTAAACTAAACAGGCCACTGAGTCAGCTTGAGCAAATTTTTCAGAACTCAAAACCTCACCTGCCTACTCTGAAGCTACGGCAGGCAAGCCCCCAGTACCAGTTAGACAAAGAACAATTTCGAAAACAGTTTGGCGATCTTTTGGGCCTAAATCCAAATAGGTCGCTGAGTGCCACACGCATCGAAGCTTTTGCGCATTGTCGATTCAAAGCGTTTATAGAGAGACTCCTCAAAATAGATCTAAATCCGCCATCTACACATGATATCGATGCACGTGTTATTGGCCAGTTGGCCCATGAAGCGCTCGAGAAATTTTACCGAGATGGGCAATCGATTCAAGTAACGCTCTCTCTGGCTGATCCCAAAGACATGCACTCGGGCATCTGGAGAGCGACTCTCTTATGGCTTTTCGAAGCACTGGAACGCATGGTTTCTAATCTTGAGAAGAATCCGCCGGTGGAGAACGCTAAGCCTGTTTATTTTGAGCACAAACCAGAACCTTTTAAACTAGAGATTGGCTCAGACTTAATTCATATTGGTGGCGTGATAGACCGCGTAGACAAAACTCCTGAAGCTGAAATCGTGGTTGATTACAAGCTGTCCGCTCTGAGTGCTTTGCGCATGCGTTTTGCTTCGAAAGAGATTTTGAAAACGCATTTTCAAATACCGATTTATCTAAAACTCATGAGCTCTGATAAACAGCTTTTAGGTTACCCCATTTCGATTCGAGATGGGGCACCGGGGCCGTTGATCGATATGAGCGATCGTTTGCCTGAATTGGAACAAGCTCTGCAGACCTTACTTGAGCCCGTTTTAAACGGCTATGTGCCTGCAGATGTGCAAACTTCTTGTTCAGACTGTCGCCTGAAAAGAGTTTGTCGAGTTTAGCAGCATTTACCTTGGTTCATGCCTTCTGAACCACTAGTTGGGCAGCAGCTGCTTCCTGAACAACATGCACAACGGCGGCCGAAAGCTTTCGAAGCACCGAAAAGTCCCAAAAAGATAGGCCAAATAATGCTGGCAGTGTGCTCTTCAATGATTCCATAGTTGCCTAGAAATAAAGTGAGGGCCAAAAGAACCAAAGAAACACCACCGAAAGAGTGATGTGGGCAGCGACAAGATTTCATGTTTTGCATAGGTCAATACTCCTTAGGTTTCGAGTATAGACGAAGTCTCAGGAACTTTGCGAGCCCTGCAACAATATAAATTCCTAAAAGACAAACAAGCCCCAGACTAATAGGGTAGTGGAGCCTAAACCACCAGGCGCCCAGAATCAGAGCAAACGCCAAAATTGCGGTTTGACGATCAGGTTTTGAATTCTTAAAAGTCCAATAAGGCACGGTACTGACCATCAAAAGTCCCATGAGGATTACCAAAGCCAAAATCCATTCAGGATGCTTAACAGCTGAGCCGTCAAATAATTTGATATGAGCGATCAGCGAGGCAATCAAAACAGCCGCTCCCAAGGGGATAGGAAGGCCTGTGAAATATTCTCCTGAATCGTTGTTTCTGGCAGCCATGACGTTAAACCTGGCGAGTCTAATCGCACCGCAGGCCGCATAAAAGAAAACGCCTAGAAATCCGATAGAACCCAGTGGTAACAAAGCCCATTTGTAAACCAAAAGTGCTGGGGCTGCGCCAAAGCTGATCACGTCTGCGAGTGAGTCTAGCTGAACTCCGAATTCACTTTGTGTCTTTGTGAGTCTGGCGACACGGCCATCAAAAGTATCAAAAAAGCCTGCAAAAAATACGGCAATGGCAGCTTCGTATAAACTCTCGGGCGTGTTGCCCGTGAGGCCATGTATGATGGCATACAATCCGCAGAAAATAGACGAAACCGTAAAAGCATTCGGCAAAATAAATAGAGCGTTGCGAAGTTTAAAACGTCTCATTGTCTGGTAAACCCACAATTTTCATATTGATTCGAGCGTAGTGCTTCGCAGGTGCAATTGCCGCTATCTAGGATCGCTTGACATCGCGCGGTGTCTTCGGCTTTTGAAAATTCTTTGTGCTGGCCTTTTAAATCCAGATTTTTTTTGCAATTATTACGAGCTGACTGACTTTTTTCGCAGTCACAAATTTTCTCTGCAAGTTTTCTGCAAGGGCTACAAGCAGTCATACCCAGTATTAAAATGATCCCAATAAATCTCATAGACCATGAAACTTACAGAAATTGCTCGAATCTGCAAAGTGGGTGCAAACCCTTTACCTAATTCCAGCCAATTCTACCAGCGATGATAGGCAGGATGTCCTTCTTTGACGGCTACAAACGTGCCGCGACAAGTAGCGGTAATTTGACCCTCTGCTGTTAAACTGGCTTCTATAATCGCTTTGCGCTCATTGGACTCAATAACCCAGGCTTTAAGCTGGATGGGTCCAGACATGGGTGTCGGAGCGAGTAATTTGACTGCATACTCAGCGGTAACTGTGCAAGGTGGCTCCGATTGACCTGTTTTTTGCATCACGTGATAAGCTGCTGTCCAGTTGCTATGGCAATCAAGTAGAGTCCCACAGATGCCACCGCTCAGCATGTTGTCAAAAGCAGCATGGTGAGGCTCGGCATGAAACTCTGCAGTGACCGACTCTCCATCTGGAAAGCTCTTGATCTGTAGGCCTTTGAGGTTGCTGGGTCCGCAGCCAAAGCATTGGTTACGGGGTGCATATTTGTCTTGCAAGCTGAGCATAGGGTTCTTCTCCGGTGACATGAAAATCACGAGCGAGAAAAGAATAGCAGGCTTCGTCAAAAAATCGACCCATGAATTGAAAATCTTCTCTTTTGACGCCTTCGAATGTAAATCCTAGCTTTTCAGCTACAGACCGACTCCTCAAGTTATCTAAAGCACATAAGATTTCGATTCGATTTAGATTATATTCTTTGAAAGCATAGGTCATCATAGCTTGGACACATTGTCTGACATAGCCTTTGCCTTGCTGTTCCTGAGTGATCCAGTAACTGATCTCAGCATGTCTGTGAGTCCAATTGATTTCGTAGAACCCGATCATCCCGATCAGATCGTCATCTAGCCAGATTCCTAAATCAAAAGCTTTGCTGGATTGATATTTTTGGTTGCACTGTTCAATAAAATTGAGACACTCTTGTTCAGATTTAATATCATGAGTCCACTCAAACCAGCGTTCCAGGTATTCTCTGTTTTTTTCAATCAGCAAGAAAAGTTCGCTTGTGTTTTCTAAGCCGAGCATGCGTAATCGCAATGACATGGTTTACTTTACAAAGAATGGCCATTGAAAATCAAATCACAGTTGGTTAAGAGAGTTCATGTGACTTCACAAACCCAACGTCCAACTCTGAAGCTGGTCCAGTTTTCTATTCTTCAGATGTGCATTATTGCAAGCTATGGCTTCGCACGACCGGTAACAGACAGTCTCTTTTTACAGCATCACACCAGTCAGAATTTGCCGAAAGTGTTTTTGCTTTCAGCAGTTGCTACAGCATTGGCCATGGTGGCCTATAATCATTTTAATACCCGCTATTCATTGTTAAGGCTTTTGGGGGCTTCGGCTCTGGTTAGTATAGTCGTGATGTTGCTGTGCTTGCTCTGTTATCATCTTCAAGTGCCAGGCTCTGTTTACATGCTTTATGTTTGGCGAGAAGTGTACATGATACTTCTGGTTGAGATCTTCTGGAGTTTAGCAGATACGCTGTTTAGTATTAAGACGGCTCGAACGTCCTATGGTGTGGTGCTGGGCATAGGCTCCATGGGTGGCTTTTTGATTAATTTACTGGTTGGGCCCTTATCTGCAGCGTATGGCAGCAAGATGGCTCTGCTGGGTGTTGTGCCCTGTCTTGGTCTTTGCGCTTTTTTAACTTGGAAATTTTCTAAAAGTTTGGATGGAGCTCCCGTTTTTGTAAAAAAATCGAAAAAATCCATAGGGTTCCAAAGTTTGGCTGTGGTTAAAAATAGTAAATATCTGGTTCCATTGCTCTTTCTTATAGCCGTTGTTCAGATCTCTATCTCATTGGTGGATCTCCAGTTTAATACAATTCTAGAAGTGAGCTATCCAGATGTTGATGCCAGAACAGGCATGATTGGTCGGGTTCATGCCGTGATCGATGTTCTGGCTACTTTCTTGCAGTTTTTTGCAGGTTTTGTGATTAAGTTGCTTGGAACCGGTGGTGTATTTGTTGGAATTCCCCTGTTTCTGGGAACAGCGCTGCTTGGCTTTATCGCTTTTCCGCAGTTTTTGAGTGTGGCATTGCTTAAAATCTCGAGCAAATGTTTTGATTATTCGATTTTCAGAGCTTCGAAAGAAATGCTCTATATTCCGCTTAATCAGCTGGAGAAGACTCAAGGCAAGGCTTTGATCGATATTTTGATTTATCGAGTCGCTAAAAGTAGCGCAGCTTTGCTGATGATTTTCTTAATAGCGATTCAGTTTTCAAATTATACGATGCATATTGCATTATGTTTGATGGTAATCTGGATTTTATTGGCTGTTACCATTGTGAAACGCTATAAGTCTGTTGTAGACTTGTATAATGAAGAGTCCTAACCCATCGATTGCAATCGCTGGTGGTTCCGGCTTGATTGGCCAAGCGATGGTGCACGCATTAAAATCGCGAGGTTGCGCTGTCAAGCAGCTTATTCGGTCTCACCCCCACAAAGATACTTCACAAGAAGTTTACTGGAACCCAACTTCGGGGCATATCGAGCGTGTTGGCCTCGAAGGTGTTGATGTAGTGATCAACTTGGCTGGGGTTAATTTGGCTGATAAACGCTGGACCCCAACGCAGAAAGAATTGTTATTGCAGAGTCGTGTTCAGTCGACACGGTTGCTTTGCAAGACGATTGCCAAATTAAAAAAACCACCAGAACTGCTGATCTCAGCTTCAGCAAGTGGTTATTATGGGCATAACTTCAACAGCCAATTTGATGAATCGAGCCCAGCTGGAACAGATTTTTTGGCGACGCTTTGTCAAGAGTGGGAAGCCGCTACGGCAGAAGCTGAAAAAATAGGTGTACGAGTGATCCACATGAGAACGGGTCCTGTTTTGGAATCTCATCACGGTTTTCTCGCAGCATTGTTGCCATTTTTCAAGTATGGTTTTGGGGCGTATTTGGGTTCAGGCGAGCAAGTGATCAGCTGGATTTCTTTGGCTGATTGGGTGGCTGTTTGTGAATACCTGATTTATAACTCAAAATGGTCTGGTGCTGTAAATCTAACAGCTCCGAATCCTGTTACAAATTTTGAATTTGGTAAAATTTTAGCAGAAGTTTTGCATAGGCCTTATAAACTTCGCATCCCCGAACGCTTGATCGCGTGGGGCTATGGTGAAATGGGTAAATCGCTTCTTCTCGAAGGCTCACGTGTCTTGCCTCAGCGTTTACTGGACAGCGATTTTGAGTTTCAGTATCCCGAGTTGCGTAAGGCGCTTCAAGCTTGTATGACGAAGTGATATGTTAGACGACAGTCCGGTCAAACAGTTTGAGCGTTGGTTTGAAGAAGCCTCTAGAAAAAAACCTGATTTTGCCAACGCAATGACTATTGCAACGGTGGATCTGCAGGGAGTTCCAGATGCTCGAATCGTTTTGCTCAAAGAAATCAGAGATGAAGGTTTGGTATTTTTTACGAATTATGAGAGCACGAAAGCACAGCAATTGGAGCTAAGCCCAAAGGCTGCCTGTGTATTTTGGTGGCCTGACTTTGAACGCCAAATTCGCGTTCGAGGAACGGTTGCTAAGATTTCTGCTAAGCAATCTGATGCTTATTTCAAAACCAGACCCAGAGGCAGCCAACTAGGCGCTTGGGCTTCGAAGCAAAGTCAAGTTTTACAAGACAGAACTGAGTTAGATACCGCTTATTTAAAGCTAGAAAAACAGTTTGAAAATCAAGAAGTTCCTAGGCCTGAAAATTGGGGAGGCTATTGTCTCAAGCCTCGCCAGTTCGAGTTCTGGCAAGGCCGGGAAAATCGATTACATGATCGATTCGAATATGATTTAGATCTCTCAGGGTGCTGGGTTGTGAAAAGATTGGCGCCCTAGTTACCTAGAAACACTGCGCTGTGACAACATGGCTTGAGAGCTCTTCGTAGCGATCGATCATTTCTAAACACCGTCCTAGAGGAACTGGGCAGTTGAAGCCTAGAGCGATGATTCGAGTCGCAACAGAATAAGTCACATGATCATTTCTGTAACTATTACAGTTATAGCCTTCATCCCAAGCTGCGCTGATATGATCTGTCCAGGTAAAACTATTTTGCTGTTTCCAAATATTATTCTCGCACATAGCATAGGCATCTTTGCCTTGTGTTAATCGAGTCCAGAAACGATAGCCATCAAGATTGGCAGCCAGATCGGCATAGGAATAGACAGCTGTACTGGTGAGACCAAAGTAGGTTCTTTCAGTCATTTCTCCGTAAGACATGGCATCTTCGAGAGAAGACTTTTTGTAGTACTCATAGCCTGTGTCATAAAAGTGACCGAATTTGTCACTGCCGATATACAGATCGCCGATTCTTAAGAGGAAGCCTAATTGGCCTACTTGGAGAATAGGCCCTTCTATGAAATTAATATCTCGATAAATAGAGTCCTTCTTGGCAAGGGTTCGACGATCCATTGTGTCAGACTTTTCAATATCAAGTTCAATTCGATCCCAAAAAATAGCTCCACCTGTCGTAATGCTATGAAAAGCATCTTCGAAAGTACTTCTTTCGCAAGACCCAGCTGCATTGGCTTTTACGATAGCTTCATCGAAATAAGTTTGTGCCATTTGGTTTAACTCTGCGAGAGAGTCTTCCATGTAAGGGTCTCGCTGAGTGAAACTATCGATTTCTGTTGATAGCAGAGCTGTGGCTAAAAACAGGCTAGAGATAAAAATTTTGTGCATTTAGAAACAAGCCTCCGTAACTGCATGAGATGCTGAGTAACCATAGTGCTGAATCATGTTTGAACAGTGTCCTGTCTTTACGGGACAACTCATTCCAAGTTTTGTGATTTGTTCTTGAACTGACTTCGTAATGTGTTCATTTTTGTAGTAGCTGCAGTTGATGCCTTCATCCCAAGCGGCGTTTAGATAGTCAGCCCAACTGAAGAGATTTTTCTGAGTCCAAACATTGTTCTCACATTGAGTATAATGCGCAAGATTTCTCCAAAACTCATAACCATCAAGATTGGCAGCCAAATCTCCATAAGAATAAACGCCTGTGGTGGTCAGCCCAAAATAAGTTCTTTCGGTCATCTCTCCATACTCGAGTGCTTCATCGAGAGATGGATATAAGTAGTATTCATAACCAGTTTCTAGAAAATGCCCAAATTTATCAGAACCAACATAGAGATCTCCAATGCGCATGATATATCCAAGTTGGGCCATATAGAGCGCTGTGCCTTCCAAAATTGTCACATCGCGATAAATAGAATCAGCGCGGGATAGCGTTTTTTTATCTAAAGTTTGAGAATTCTCTATGTCGCTTTCAAATTGGGTCCAGAAAACACCTTTGATGGTGCCATGAAAAGCTTTTTCAAATATTTTAGGATCGCAAGATTGCTCTGAATTGGCATGCTCTAAGGCCTGCTTGAAATTATTTTGCATGATGCCATCTAGTTCTCCAAGGGCATCGCGCATCTTAGGATCACGCAGCGTAAAACTATCGACTTCTGTGGCAAGCAAGCCACTACAAGCAACAAAGCATAAGAAAATTTTTCTCATGCTGAATCTAGCACTTGGAACTATATTTTGGAGATAAAGAGAGTCTTCATCACAACCTCATAGTAGAATGTTGGCAATTGTATTGAAATGAAATTTTTCTTGAAAATAAGTTTATCCACCGAAGGCACTGCTCCAATTTCTCCGAACAAAGAATTGAGTGTATTGGCGAATTCAATGTAATCTTGTTCTTTTTTGAAGGAGACGGTAAGACGGAATTCTGTTCCCAAAATCTCTGTCTTTGCCTGAAATGTAGCAGTGCTTATAGTGGCATAAAACAAGATTCCGGATAAAAACAGCCATGCTAGTTTCACAGTGACAAGAATCGTTGGCGTGCTAAAAATAGTCCTCATGTTCGATTTTGTTCAAACGATGTTTTGGCCACTGGTTGCTTGTTTATTGCTCGCAGGGATTCATGTTTACTTGGGTATTCACGTATTGGCGAGGCAAGTGATCTTTGTAGATCTGGCTCTGGCACAAATAGCGGCGTTCGGATCGGTTGTGGGGATTTTGCTAGGGGTAGAGCAAAAATTACTGGCTCTTGCTTTTGGGCTTTTGGGTGCTGCTTTTTTTACGCTGATGCAAACAGAGGCTTTTATAGGGATCTCTTATGCTGTTGCTTTGTCAGCAACTATCTTAGTCAGCAGCGGTTTGCCGCATGGTGCAGATGAGTTACGAGAATTATTGTCCGGCAATATTCTGTGGGTTGAGCCTGAAAATCTGGCCTATAGCGCTGCTCTTTATGCTTTGATTGGTTTGTTACATTGGATTTTTAGAAAGCAATTCTTCGCAGCTTCTTTTAACTCAGGGTCTGTATCTCGGTGGTGGGATTTTGCTTTCTACGCCAGTTTTGCTTTTGTGGTGACCAGTTCCGTTTCGATAGCGGGTGTTTTACTGGTATTTTGCTATTTGGTGATTCCTGCTGTTGCGGCAAGTTTGCTTGCTCAGACGGTTAAAAACAGGCTACTTCTGGGTTGGCTGATTGGTGGTTTGGTTAGCTGCGTGGGTGTTTCTGTTTCCTACTATCTGGATCTTCCCTCGGGGCCTGCGATTGTGATTTGTTTTGCGGTATTTTTAGCTTTGGTTCTTGGAGTAAACGCATGTCGATCCAAACAGATGTCTTAGTGGTGGGTTCTGGTGCAGCAGGAGCTGTGGCTCTTGCGCGCGCTAAAGAACGAGGTTTGCAGGCTCTTGGAGTTTCGAAATCTATAGGTTCCTCAGGGTATTCTTCCGGGGCCATAGATTGTTTTGATGTTTCTCAACAAGCGATGGCTTTGTTTAAGAAAATTACAGCAGAGCTTGCCTATACACCTGTTTCTCAAGCGGTCTCTCAATCGGGTGAAATTAAATATTGCCAATTAGCCCAAGTCTCTCAAGTGGCAGAGCTCGGTGACGTGTTAGGAGTTCTAGAACTATCTGGTTTGCCTTTTTTTAGAGCGGCACCGGTTGCAAAAATGCTGAAATCCCAAGGCTATGAGGCTGTGCCGATCACTGCGCAAATTAAGCCTATAAAGAAAGTACGTTGGAATACTTTTTTAGAATTTGCGCGGGACTTCGAAAATCCAGAAGTGATCGATGATTGTATGGATGCAATAACTCAGGCTGTTCAGTCGCGTTCGACCAATT
The DNA here is from genome assembly GCA_037134495.1 of Myxococcaceae bacterium. Taxonomy (GTDB): domain Bacteria; phylum Myxococcota; class UBA727; order UBA727; family JABDBI01; genus AER2-1. The sequence goes on along the minus strand of JBAXMC010000015.1, from coordinate 1,458 downwards.
TAAAACATATTTTTGTGCCGGCTATTTTTGGTTTCAGATCGCCACTTATATTTTTGCGTTCTCTTCAGATGCGAGTAGGAGCTCCGTTTAGTGAGCTGCTTGGGGCATCGCATTCGATTCCTGGTTTGCGGCTAGGCAGTATTTTAAACCAGGGATTTATGGCAGACAAGATAGTTGGCTTTGAACGTGATTCAAAAAAAATTACACATGTTTTATTAGGTTCAGGTGAGGTCATAAAACCTAAAAATATTATTTTAGCGACGGGGCGTTTTTTGAGCGGCGGCTTTGGTCTGACAGAGTCTATATTTGGATTGCCACTTATAAAAACAGAAAGTTTTAAAGCTGGCCTCGCTTGTGATGCAGAACAGAGACCGCTCGGTGAATTTGGTGAAGTATTTGCAACTAATTTATTTGCGGCAGGTTCAAGTTTAGGTGGCTATGATCCGGCAACAGACGGAGGTATGGCCCGTGCAATCGAAACAGGATATCGAGCAGGTGATTTGTGCTAATTGATACGCATTGTCACTTGGAAGATTTGGTTGTTCTAGAACGAGCAAGACAAGCCGGTGTTCAAAAATTCATCAATATTGGTTGCGATATTCTGACTTCTCAGCAAGCCCGTGATTTTGGGGCGAATCAATCAGATGTTTTTTTCTCGGCAGGTGTCCACCCTCACGATGCTTCAAAAGTTGAGCCTGATTATCTAGAGGAATTAAGAGCATTGGCTTTAGATCCAAAATGCGTGGCCATCGGCGAATGCGGTTTTGATTATTATTACGAGCATTCGGATAGAGATAGCCAGAAAAGAGTTTTCGAAGCTCAAATCAAGTTGGCACGTGAGTTAAATAAGCCTTTGGTTGTTCATGTACGTGATGCTTACGAAGATTGTCTGAATTTATTAGAAGGCGAGAATATAATCATCCACTGTTTCTCAGGCAATCGCCCTCATGCCAAGGCTTTTTTGGATTTAGGCTGTTATCTGTCTATTTCAGGCATTGTCACTTTCAAAAATGCCGATGAACTCAGAGAAGTTGTTCGCGAGACGCCTTTAGAAAAGCTTTTAATTGAAACAGATGCGCCTTATTTGGCTCCGATTCCACACAGAGGCAAACCCAACGAACCTGCCTATGTGAAGTTAGTGGCTCAAAAAATCGCTGAGATTAAAAATATTTCTGTCGAACAGGTCATAGAGCGGAGTGGGGAGAATGCCCTTCGCATATTTAAGCTTTCTGTCTAGGTTGGATTTCAATTAAATCTTGTTTTTCCAAGTCTAGAGTAACGCCAGCCCAGGGAGATTGTTGAATAAATTCAAATAGGTTCTTCGCAGGTCTCAACAGTTTCCTAAGCTGTAGGTTTTCCATGCCTACTAACCGTCTGAGGGCCTTCAGCCTCAGCTTTATCAACCAGTTCACCAAGATGAGTTTGACTTCGCTTAAATAAAGCAATCAATTTGGGTGT
>JBAXMC010000014.1:0-22410 GCA_037134495.1 Myxococcaceae bacterium | reverse complement strand
CAAAGCAACACATCAAAGATATCGAACAAATTTATGTAAATCTTATTTCAAATAAAGGAACGAAAGCTCATGCAAAAACCAGGACCATGGCGAATCACATTTGACACTAACCCAGACCAATGCAATTACAAGTGCGTCATGTGTGAGTGCTTTTCGCCCCACAGTGATGTTCAAGAAAAGCGCATAAAATCCAAGACTCCAAGACGAAGGATGAGTATCCAACTTGTCCGGCAAGTCCTTGAACAAGCTCAAGGAACGCCTCTGAGAGAAATTATCCCTTCTACGATGGGAGAACCCCTTCTTTACTCTGACTTTGAAGACATTATCGAACTCTGTCGAGAATTCAATGTCAAGCTTAATCTGACAACGAATGGCTCTTTCCCTCGAAAAGGAGCCGAGGCTTGGGCGAAATTGTTGGTTCCAATTACCTCTGACATCAAAGTGTCCTGGAATGGGGCGACTAAAGAAACACAAGAAAGCATTATGATCGGGGCGCGTTGGGAAAAAAGCCTGGAAAATTTAAAAACTCTGATACGAATTAGAGACGAGCATGCTCGAACTGGGGGAAATCGATGCCGTATTACGCTTCAAACTACTTTCTTAGAAACAAATGCCAATGAACTATGCGACCTTGTAAAGCTTGGAATCTCTTTAGGCGTTGATCGCATCAAAGGGCATCATTTATGGGCTCATTTCACTGAGATTAAAGGGCTTTCTATGCGACGGAGTCAAAACAGCATTGAAAGATGGAATGCGATTGTAAGACAAGCCAAGGAGATTGCTCGAGACCAAATTATTCTTGAACATGTTGAAGAATTAGACCCAGGGGCTGTGAGTGATCTTGTTCCAGGAGGAGTTTGCCCATTTTTAGGAAATGAAGCCTGGGTTAATGCCGAAGGGGAGTTTAGCCCCTGTTGTGCTCCCGACGAATTGAGAAAAACCCTGGGCGAATTCGGAAACCTCAATGAGATGACCATGGAAGACATTTGGACAGGGCAACCCTATCAGCATTTAAGGCAAACCTACCAATCTCATGCTTTATGCATTGGGTGCAACATGAAAAAACCCCTGACAGAGGTGCCCCAATGCTCCCCGTGCTGAATGAAATAGAGGTTTCTTTGTGTGAAACACATCATGTGTGGCAGGGGGCTCCCCTCTATTCAGCGCGTTTTTACAGAGTTCTTAAATATCATTCTCCAGGCCTCTCACCTGTGTGTGATGAAACCGGAGCCTTTCATATCAATGTCCTCGGAGAGCCGGTATATGGAGAACGCTTTATTAAGACTTTTGGATTTTATTGTTCTCATGCAGCAGTTGAAGCAGAACATGGATGGGGACACATCACGGCCCAGGGGCACTTTTTATATCCTCAAAAATACGACTGGTGTGGAAATTATCAGGAAGGTCTTTGTGCTGTTAGAGATAAAGACGGGAATTATTTTCATATTGATCAGAGAGGACAGCGCGCATACTCAGAAAGTTACGCTTACGTAGGTGATTTCAAAGATCGAATTGCTGTTGTTTGCACTAAAGAGGGGAAAAATTCTCATATTAATGTTGAAGGCAAACTAACTCACCATGGTCAGTATCAACGGCTTGATGTGTTTCATAAAGGATTCGCTCGAGCAAAAGATGAAAGAGGATGGTTTCATATTATGAAAGATGGCCACCCGGCGTATAGTTATCGCTTTGCTGATTTAGAGCCCTTTTATAATGGTCAAGCGCTTGCACAGACTTTTAAGAGCGGTCTTGTTGTTATCAATACTAGCGGCGAAATCATGAGAGAAGTTGTTTCATGAAAAGCATTAAAAAAGCAGTTTTTCCAATTGCTGGCTCTGGAACACGTGCATTGAAAATATGTTCCAAAGAAATGTTGCCCATTATGGGCAAGTCTCTTCTTATGTACGCGGTTGAAGAAGCCATCCAATCTGGAATAGAGGAGTTTATTTTTGTTACTCGAGATGGTCATGCTCCGGACTACTTCCAACAATTTCAAGGAGTAATAGCTGCCAGTCAGATACGCTGTGTGTCTCAAGAACAGCCGCTAGGTCTTGGGCACGCCGTCTATTGTGCGAGGTCTTTTATCGATGATGAGTTTTTTGTAGTATCGCTCCCAGACGAATTGATTCTATGCTCAAAGCCCTGTCTACAGCAGATGTTGGAGGCTCATGAAAAAACTCTTGCTGGTGTTGTTGCTCTTTACCCTGTTCCTCGGGAACAGATTACCCAATATGGCATTGTAGGGGGCGAAGAAACTGATATTCCATCGCTGTTGAAACTGACAGAGCTGATTGAAAAACCAAATCCAGCAAATGCTCCCTCTTCTCTGGCAGTGGTTGGACGATACATACTAAACTCTAGCATTTTTTCGTATCTTGAAACTCAGCAACCAGGGGCTCAAGGGGAGATTCAATTAACAGACTCGTTACATTCTGTCTTAAAAGAAGAGACCTTATATGGGCTAGCATTTAACGGACAGCGCTTTGACTGTGGATCTCGCGAAGGATATCTATCAGTTGTCTCTAGTCTACCATTCGCGAGGGAAGCCCCGTGAAGATAGTCCTCATAGGAACAGGATATGTCGGATTGGTTTCAGGAGCCTGCTTTGCTGAGCTTGGTTTTGATGTGACCTGTGTTGATAAAGATCTAGATAAACTTCGTAAGCTTGAGAACTCTATTCTTCCGTTTTATGAGCCAGGGTTATCCGATTATGTAAAAAAGAATACACAGACAGGGCGCTTGCGTTTTACGAGTATACTGGATGACACTATTTCTGCTGCCGAAGTAATCATCATTGCTGTTGGAACGCCTTGTGATTCCAATACAGGACGTGCCGATTTAAAAGAACTTTATGCTGCGCTAGATCTTATTGCTCCATTTCTAGATGAAAATAAACTTGTTATTTTAAAATCAACCGTCCCCATTGGAACAGCGAAGAAAGTTCAAGACTATCTCAATATTGAAGTGGCTTCTAATCCAGAATTCTTAAGAGAAGGAAGCGCAATACAAGATTTCATGAGACCTGTTCGAATCGTTATTGGAACGGAGAGTAATGTGGCACGTAAAACTCTTAGGCGTCTTTATCAAAGGTTTCTTTCAAATCATGTGCCTATTATTGAAACCACACAAAATACAGCGGAGATCATTAAATATGCTTCTAATGCATTTTTAGGGATGAAGATTTCTTTTATTAATCAAATTGCTGACCTTTGTGAAAACTGCAACGGCGATGTAAGAGCAGTCTCGCAAGCTCTCGGTTTAGATAATCGCATAGGAAAAGAATTTTTAAGCCCAGGCCCTGGATTTGGGGGTTCATGCTTCACTAAAGATCTCCAAGAGTTGAAGCTGTGTGCTGAAAAGTTTGAAGCGCCTCAGGGTATAGTCAGTCAAGTCCTTGCTTATAATAATTCGAGACCCTTACGGATGCTTGAAATTATCCAAGCTGCTTTCGAAGGTGATTTCCGAAATAAAACTCTCGCGATTCTAGGGTTAACCTTTAAAGCGAATACAGATGATTTAAGAGATAGTCCGAGCATGAAAATTATTTCACTGCTTTCTGGGCTCGGATTAAGAATTCGTGTTTATGACCCAAAAGGCATGGAATCTGCGAGTAAAACACTGTTCAATGTAGTGTTTGCAGGGGATTCGTATGAGGCGATTAAAGACTCTGACGGGCTTGTGATCTTAACTGAGTGGCAAGAATTCAAGAGTCTCAATTTAGAGCGCGTGAAACGACTTCTGAAGGCACCGTTAATCGTTGATCTTAGAAATATTTTTTCTTTGGAAGATATGAAAGCCAAGGGATTTACTTATTATTCTTTAGGGCATTCTCCTGTTAACGGGAGGCGGTATGCTTGATAGTGAAATCATGGATTTATCTACGGACATGGTCGGATTTTGGCGTACCGAAACGATTGCTGCTGCAGTTCGTTTAAATCTGTTTGATCATGTTCCTGGAACATTGTTGGATATCGCTGCCCATACAAAGTTGCCAAAGATGCATTTGGAACGCTTATTACGGGCACTGTGGGAATTAGACTTGGTTTTTTTAGAGGATCAGACTTGGCAATTATCATCGAGAGGAAAACTGCTGTCGCCAAAATCTGAAAATTTCCTCATGGCTGCATCTGTCATGTGGTCTGATATTAATTCTTCGATTTGGAAACGACTGCCTGAACGGATTAAAACAGGATTTGATACTTATCATGCTGTATTTAAGGCTTTGGCAGCCGATGAGAGACTTCAAGTTTATCATAGAGCCATTGACGGGTATACAGCCCTTGATGCAAGCGTTTTTGTCAATGCAATCGATTGGAAAGAACATCACACGGTAATTGGCGTTGAACGAAACTCTAAAGTATTTCTAGAAAAACTTTTGGAAAGCCAACTTCATCTACAGGGCATGTTGCTTGGTGATCAGTACATCATGAAACATATAAATCTTACTAAAACTCTTGTTTCACGCTACGTCCTAAAGGCGCATGATTTGCTTGAACCTTGGGGTGAATCAGCCGATGCCATTATTTTCCCCAAAGTCTTACACTTTTGGCCAGATGCAGAAGCGCTGCAAATTTTAAAATATGCACGTCATGCATTGCTTCCCGGTGGGAAGATCTATTTATTCGAAATGCTACTATCCAAAGAGTCTCCTGCAGGGAGTTTATTGGACTTAAATATACTGGTCGAAACAGGTGGGAAATTGCGATTTCTGTCTGACTGGAAGGAATTATTTTCAGCTGCCAAACTAACGCTGCGTGAAAGCAAGATTGTTTGTTCCGATATAAACTTGCTTGTCTTAGAAGCTTGAAAGGAGATTTTTGTGAATCCTGTTGAAAGTAATATTAAAACAGACTTAATCCATGAACTCTCTGCAGATTTAGTGGGTTATTGGAAGACTCAAACCATTTATGCTGCGGTCAATCTTGGATTGATTGACGCGTTGCCTAGTTCATTGCCTGCGATAGCAGTTAAAACAAATCTCAAGGAGCAGATGACAGCGCGGTTGTTGCGCGCATTATGGGAATTAAACATTGCCAAGTTGAATGATGACAATATTTGGGAACTCACACCAAAAGGCGAAATATTAAAACCAACGAAAACCAGCCCTATGGCTGCAGCTTCAATGATCTGGGCAAATTCCCATTATCATCAGTGGCAATTTTTAGCGGATTCTATTGTGGGCAATGAATACAATCGTACTCAGTATTTCACTGAAATGGCTAAAGATCAGAATTTACTCTCTATTTATCAAACGGCTTTAACGGGCTATGCGCTTCACGATTATAAGAAATTATTGAATTCAAGCTGCTGGGCTCAGCACTCAAAAGTTGTAGATGTAGGAGGTGGAACGGGTGCTTTTTTGCACCAATTGTGCGAAAAGAATGCACACCTAAAAGGCTGTCTGATTGATCTACCTCAAGTGATTGATCAAATTTCAGATGAAAAAAGATTGATGGGCCGCTGTAATTACAAAGGCCAAGATTTTTTTGAGCCTTGGGGAGTGAATGCTGACGCCATTGTGTTTTCAAGGGTTTTGCATGATTGGCCCGATCATCTTGCTGTAAGATTGCTCCTGCGAGCGAAAGAGGCTTTGTTAACATCTGGGAAGCTCTACATCCAAGAAATGATCTTAGAAGACGATTCTCCCAAAGGTGGCCTTTTAGATTTAAATATGTTGGTCATGACGGGTGGGCGCGAGCGCTCACTTGTTGATTGGCGGTTTATGTTGGAACAGGCGGGTTTGAAATTATCCGAAGTTGAATATGTTTCTCCTGTTATTTCTATTTTAACGGTTAAACCTGTTTTATGCTGAACAATCTATCGAAAAGTCTCGTTCATATTTCGGACCAAAAAACGGTGTTGGGCTTTATGAGACATTGTGCCAGAGAACCTATTCCACCAGGAACAATCGGCAACGAAGTTAAAATAACCCCACAAGGGATTCGAGATACCCTTAGAGTGCAAAAATTACTCGGAGGTAGGGTTGCTAAATTATACTCGAGTCCAGTATCGCGATGTCTTGAGACTGCTAACTTATTATCTCCGATTGCAAGAGTTTCGCTGGTTAATCAAAGTAGCAAACTAGGTGCTCCTGGAGTGTTTGTTGAAGATCCAGAAGTGGCAGCGATGGTTTTTTTACAATACCAGGATCGCCCCATTGAACTAGCGCAAGCGCTGATCAACGAAGTGAAATTTTCGGGCTTCTATGAGTCTACAAGTATTTCCATACAAGGGCTCATCGATTATTTTCTCGCAGAAATCAATGAACCAGGTATTTCAATCTGTGTAACTCACGATTCGATACTGGGGGTTATGATAGGCTACTTTTTCCCTGAATCTTCTTTGCAAGAACTATGGCCAGATTATTTGGACACTTTGTTTATTCAAGCAGACCATGATGATTTGTTTGCTATTTATCGCGGAGTAAAAAAGCAGATAAACTATTCAAGAGCCCAGACTGAATTTAAACGAAAGGGATTCAGACTGCTAAATAGAGTTCTAGGCAACGCGCAAGTTCAAAATACTTATAAAACAATAACTGATAACATCGAAAAATGTGCGTTGCAGTTAGATTGTAGCATGGAAAGTTATTTGAAAGTTATTAGTCGCTGGACACATCCATCCCCTGTTACAAAAGAAATAATTGAACAACTGGAAGCTGACTTTCAAAAAGTCTTAAGGGAGATTTTTCAGCAAGAAATAGAGCTAGCTGAATTCAGTGTTATTCTAAAGTCGATGAGTATGAATCGGGTGACGCCCTGCCACCAAGATATTTCTTATACACCCCAAAACCAGTATGATTTTTCGATGTGGCTTCCGCTGCAGGATGTGACTCTAGGCGACGGTGTATTTGAACTGTTACCGGAAAGCCATCTGGGCAGTATTTCTTCTGCAGTTGATTACTGGCAGCCAAATTTTATTGATGAAATGCGTCGTTCTTCTTTATGGAAAAACAATTTCAAGGCCATTCCAACTGAGGCAGGGGATTCTATTCTGTTTGATTCTCGTATTTGGCACGGGAGTGATGCTAACAGGACGGGTAACGACAGATTTGCAATTGTTACACGCTGGCGGTTATCTGGGGATAGGCCTTCTTACATTGTTCCTGAAAAAACATATTCCGAGTTTGGAATATGGACTTGTGGTGAGGCGACAAAGAACCTGCTGCAGCAAGGATTAAAAGAGGCGTTTAACTTGGAGCTTACTGGTGATCTAGGTAACTATATTGAATTATGGTTCGATTTTCTGGGCAAGGAATACGAGCTTCCATTTGCTGTTAATACGGAGCCAGCAAAAAGAGCTCTGGAAAATTTATTGATACTAAATGAGGCGTCAAGGCTTCATAATGGCGGGGATATGCAGGGTATTATATACCAGACTGTATGGAAAGAATTATTGGCCCCTTTGTCAAAATGGTTAAGAGGTCGCATATGACAAAGTCTCGAAATTTTTCGACATGTTATCTTATTGGTGATGGCTCTCTCCCTGTTGCGTGCAGCCACACTCTCCGTCGTCACGGTATTCATGTCTCAGGCATTCTACCGATGGGCAGTACATTTCACAAATGGGGACAAGCTAATGGGGTAAAAGTATTTCCTTCTTTAGATGCATTTAACAAGACAGCGAGTGCTGTCGACTATATATTTAGCTTAGGCAACCCAATTATTTTACCAGAAAAAACGCTGTTTTTTGCTAAAAAAAATTGCGTCAATTATCATGACGGGCCTCTTCCAAACTATTCAGGGGTTAATGTACCCATGTGGGCGATTTTAAACGGCGAAGAGCGACATGGAATTACTTGGCATGTGATGAACAAAACTGTTGATACTGGCGATATTTTGTTGCAACGTTTTATTGAACTTTCACCGACAGATACAACGACCACTTTAAATAAAAAATGTTATCAAGAAGCGCTTAACAGCTTTGAAGATTTAGTTGATGGCATTGTAAACAGCAACATTGTTCCTGTTCGTCAGGATCTTTCTAAGCGTAGATATTATCCTTTACATACAAAACTATTTGAAAACAGCTTGGTGGATTGGAATAGTACTGCTGAAAAAATTGACAGGTTCTGCAGGGCTCTTTCATTTGTCGATCATTTAGGCATAGATCGAAGCGCAAAGGTTAATCTCTACAATGAGAATTATACGATAGGAAAATATTTCATAACGAACAATAAAAGCACGCTTGAGCCTGGCACACTGACGAGAGCACAGGAATCTTTTGGTGTTGATATTGCAACACAGAGTTTTGACATTAGAATCCTCTCTGTCAAAAAAAATGATGGCGAGATTGTAAGCACTTAATGGATTGTCTAATGAATAACAAACTAATTTATCCTTACACAAACATGAATCAACAACTTGAAAACCCGCCGTTTGTTGTCAAATCGGGCAAGAATATTTATGTATATGATAGATGTGGTATGGAATATATTGATGGGGTGTCTAGTCTATATAACGTTTCACTTGGATATGACAACAAAGATTTGATTTCAGTAGCGATTGAACAATTTAAGAAGCTGCCTTTTTATGGATCTTTTAATAATCAAACGAATATTGAAGCCATAAAACTAGCCTGTAAATTGTCATCAATTGCACCAATACGAAATGCGCATGTTTTTTTTGCGTGCTCTGGTTCTGAGGCTAATGATACAGCAGTTAAATTTGCATGGTACTACAATAACGCATTAAATCGTTCCAATAAAAAAATTGTGCTGGCCTTTTCTAATTGCTATCACGGAGCCACTATAGGAGCCGGCAGTCTTACGGGGCCTTCGTCTATTCACAAAGATTTTGATCTCCCAATCAGGAACATACAACACTTGCCTGCACCAGAAGATATTTATGAAGGTTCTTGTTCTAGCAAAACTGTGGATTTTGCCATTCAAAAGATGGAGAAAACCATTTTATCGATCTCACCTGACAGAATTGCTGCATTTATTCTAGAACCAATTTTCAGTTGTCCTGGAGTGTTTATTCCTTCGAGTGATTATTTGCGCAAACTAGAATCTCTATTACGAAAGTATGATATTCTACTGATTGCAGATGAAATTGTAACCAGTTTCTTTAGAAGCGGCAGTATGTTTCGCTCTCAAGAGATTGGAATCCATCCAGATATTATTACAATTTCCAAGGGATTAGCTGCCTCGTATCAACCAATATCTGCAGTTGTAATTTCAGATAAGATATTTAGCGTTTTTTTAGATCATGTTCGGGAACCGGATGTGTTTTGTCATGGATTCACCTATTCTGCTCACCCTGTTGCTGCTGCGGTTGCAAATAAAGCCATTGAAATTTACAGCAAAGATTCTTTTAAAAAAAATATTGAGCTAACTTGTAATATTTTTAAAGAAAAAATGCTTGAGCTCTATCAATTTAAGTTTGTTAAGCACGTGAGACAGGTTGGAATGATAGCTGGGGTTGAATTTGATGCTCAAGAAATCAAGGCAGAGCAAATAGTTCTTATGGCACGGAAAAACGGCTTACTACTTCGTTCAGCGGGCAATACGGTTATTTTGGCGCCACCGCTAATTATAAGCTTGGCTCAAATTGATGAGGTTTTTTTTAGGTTGAGAAATACAATCAAAACGCTTTCAAGATCATCTCTGAATAACAAATAGGAGAAGGCCATGAGACGTGAGCTCGATAATAGAACATTTGCTGAAATTAAAAAAAGATTACCAACTCTTCTCTTGAGTCAGGAACCAGCAGTTTTCTTATTTAGAAAGCTTTGGCATTTTGCGGGTAATAATCGAAAGCATGTCGTTTTATTTGTTTCCCTATCTTTTCTGGCGCAGGCCGTTCATTTGATTACGCCACTGTTATTTGGGATATTGATTGGCGAAATCCAAAAGCATGGCTCTAGTTCTGCTAACATAACTTATCTTTATTGGATACTTTCAGCATTTATCATAAAAGAAGTAATTTTTTGGGCCTTCCATGGCCCGTCTCGGATGATTGAACGCGTAGTAGCGTTTTCGACCTCAGTTAATTATCGGCGTTATTTTCTAGAAGGTATTCTCAGTCTCAGACTCCATTGGCACAGTGAGCATGATTCTGGTGACACAATTGATAAAGTAGAAAAAGCTACTGATGGGATGTTAGAATTCAGCGAAAACGTTTACCAAATCATCCAGGTTGTTTCGAGAATTATTGGAACCACAGCGATTTTAATCTGGTTTTCACCCAGGATTGGAGTTTCTGTTTTTGTTTGTGTCATGGGGATATTTGGTGTTGTTCTTCAATTTGATCGATGCCTAATACCGCAGTATCGTATTCTTTGTGAACTAGCCAATAAAGCTTCTGCTGCTGTTTTTGATGCGCTTTCCAATATTACCACGATTAAAATACTGAGGATTGAGTCCGCCATTCATACTGGAGTCCTATCCTGGTTTGAAGCATCTCGAACACTTCATAAGAAAAATGCTTATTTAAATGAGTGGAAGTGGTGTGTGGGGATCTTGCTTTTTCGAATTATTGCTGTTCTACCGATTGGATTCTATCTTCATCAACAAGGAACCGATTTAGATGTAGGACGATTTTCAACACTTTTTCTATATCTTTCTGAACTTGTGTTGGCGCTCTTTGTATTCGGGAGCCAATATGAATTGCTGACGCAATGGAAGAGTGAAGTGCTCAATGCTGAACCTATCGAACGAGCCTTTTCTCAGAACCTTAAGGTTACAAGAAACCCAATAAAATCGTGGAAGAAACTGAAAATCCAGGGCTTGTCATTTAGATATGATGAACAACGAGAAGCACTTCTGTTAAACGGTGTATCTATGGAGATAAAAAGCGGCGAGCGCATTGCGATTATTGGCGAATCTGGTTCTGGGAAAACAACCCTTTTGAAAATTCTTCATGGACTTTGCCCGAATGCGCGAGCTTCACTACAGATTGATTCACAGGCAGCTTTTGACGCTTCGTTAGCAGAACTTGATTTTAGGACAACACTGGTACCACAAGAACCTGAAATTTTCTCTGCGACGATCAGAGAAAATATTACGCTTGGGATGCCTTGTGACGACAAAAAAATCTTGGAGTTTGCCAAACTCGCTGTTTTCGATGGAGTCATTGCGGGACTTCCCAAAGGATTAGAATCTGTCATTAACGAGAAGGGTGTTAATTTGTCTGGTGGTCAAAAACAGCGTTTAGCGCTCACCAGAGCTCTGTTGTTTGGGGCCGACAAGGATCTTATACTCCTTGACGAGTCAACAAGCTCTGTCGACCCTGAAAACGAACGCCGAATTTATGAGAACATCTTGAAGCATTTTGAAAAGAAAACTATCATCTCCTCGATCCATAAAACGAATTTATTGCCATTTTTTAATCGAATTTTGAAATTTAGACAAGGATGTTTGTATGAGCAAAAAAATAGTTGATTTGAGAAATGTGAGTTTTTAGAGAATTATTTATGCAGCCAAACTGCAGCCTAACGTTAGGATTTGGGTGGTTGATTACAAACGACTATGGATTTATGAAAGCCAAATTATTCTCTCAATTCAACGAGTTGAGACGTCTATGAACAAACATCGAAACTACTTCGAGCGAACTCTTAATCCGGCGGTTGTAGGTTCAAGTCCCACCGGGCCCACCACCCTCTCTTTCGCTCAATTCCAAATTGCGCGCAAGAACTCATTGTCGTGTAAAATCACAATACTGGCTCACAGACCTTTACAGACCGTAATTTTTTATTTGCTTTCTCCGACCTAATTAAGGCACAAATTCAGAAGAATGCTTGAGATTTTTTCCTTCTTCAGAGTTCCGTTGCAAATTAGTTTGGCTAGTTTTTTATCGTATTGGGTAGCCAGTATTTGCCCTTATTGGCTAGCAGGCGAACCTACACAGATGGCAGCTTTGTGGGCCGTTATCTCTTCTGTCATTGTTGTTCAAGAATCTCTTAGTGAAACAGAGGAAGCGGTAACAATTCGTTTTATGGGGTCTTTGATAGGTTCCATAATGGCCTTAATTTTCTTTGTATTATTGCCTATCCATGCGGTCAGCATTGCATGTTTTGTTTTCGTAACCGCTGCCTTTTGTACTATCGTCAAATTTAAAAAACACATGCGTCTCGCCTGTATTACTTTTGTTTTATTGCTATTGATTCATGAAATATCACCCAGCCAACCCATCTGGTATTTCGCTCTCTGGCGTTTGTTTGATTCTGTGATTGGTAGCGTGGTGGCCTTCTTGGTTGTACGAGGATTCTTATGGTGCAGAATCTGATTTCACAGGACCTGGAGCGAGAAACGGGGTTCGAACCCGCGACCTTAAGCTTGGGAAGCTTACGCTCTACCAACTGAGCTATTCTCGCACACGCTCTGAAACCTAAACGATTTTTGACAAATCTTGTCAATGCAGTAATAAGCTCATACGCATGCAAAATATCCGAAATTTTTCGATCATAGCCCACATTGACCATGGTAAAAGCACCTTGGCTGATCGTATTTTGGAATTCACCGGAGCTCTTCAAAGCCGCGAGATGAAAGAGCAGTTTCTAGACAAAATGGAGCTAGAACGCGAGCGCGGCATCACTATCAAATCCCAAGCTGTTCGGCTCAAATACGAAGCCAATGACGGTAAGACTTATCTGTTTAACTTAATCGATACACCGGGACACGTAGACTTTGGATACGAAGTCTCCAGATCCCTCTCGGCATGCGAAGGGGCCCTTCTAATCGTCGATGGTTCACAAGGCGTTCAAGCTCAAACACTCGCAAATGTGTATCTCGCACTAGACAGCAATTTAACCATCGTACCAGTGATTAATAAAATCGATTTACCTAACGCAGAACCTGAGCGTGTCAGGCAAGAAATCGAAGATGTTATTGGTATTGATGCTTCAAAAGCGGTTTTGGCTTCAGGCAAAACAGGCATTGGCATCGAAGATATTCTGGAAGCTGTTGTCACTCAGATTCCTCCCCCAAGCGGAGACCCTAAAGCACCACTGCAGGCTCTCATATTTGACAGCTGGTTTGATTCTTATCGAGGCGTTGTCATCTTGGTTCGAGTGATGCAAGGAGAAATTACGCCTGGTCAGCAAATTAAACTCATGCACAATGGCAAAGAGTTTGGAGTGCAAGAACTCGGTGCTTACTCACCACATCCGATTAAGTTACCGAAACTAAGCGCAGGTGAAGTTGGCTTTGTTATCGCTAATATCAAAGTCGTAACCGATGCAAAAGTAGGCGACACATTAACCAGCGTAGACAATCCTGCATCAGAACCTGTGAAAGGCTTTAAAGAAGTTAAGCCTATGGTATTCGCAGGGATTTTCCCGACAGAGACTTCTGATTATGAAAATTTGAGAGATGCGCTGTCTAAGTTGGTCCTCAATGATGCTTCGTTGGTATATGAACCAGAAACCAGCCAAGCCTTAGGCTTTGGTTATCGCTGCGGATTTTTGGGCCTCTTGCATATGGAAATCGTGCAAGAGCGCTTAGAAAGAGAGTTTGATTTAGATTTAATCACAACAGCCCCAACCGTTATTTTTAAAGCGCATTTGAAAACAGGCGAAGTTATCCTCATCGATAACCCCTCTAAGATGCCAGACCCTACTCGAGTAGATTATTTAGAGGAGCCATATGTCAACGCACATATTCATGCGCCAACGGATTATGTCGGGGCCATTATCACCCTTTGCGAAGAACGACGGGGCGAACAACAAGGAATCGATTATCCCAGTCCTACGCATGCTGTGGTCCGATATTCTCTCCCGATGGGCGAAATCGTTTTCGACTTTTTTGACAGGCTTAAATCTTTAAGCAGAGGTTATGCAAGCTTAGATTACGAAGTCGAAGGCTATAGAGAGTCTAAATTAGTCAAAGTCGATATTTTATTAAACGGCGATCCTGTTGATGCGCTTTCTTTGCTCATACACAGCAGCTCAGCACACAAACGCGGCAAGATTATTTGCGAAAAAATGCGCGAGATTATTCCAAGACAGCAATTCCAAGTCGCAATCCAAGCCGCAATTGGCGGAAAAATTATCGCCAGAGAAACCATTTCTGCTCTTAGAAAAGACGTCACAGCTAAGTGCTATGGTGGTGATATCAGCCGTAAACGAAAACTTTTGGAAAAACAGAAAAAAGGCAAAAAAAGAATGCGCCAAATTGGAACAATAGAGGTCCCTCAGGCTGCTTTCCTATCGGTCCTTAAAATTGACTAGCGAGTAAAAAAACATGAAGCAGTATTTAAAACCCGGACGCATCATCGCTTGTATCTTAAGCACAACGCTTGTCTTTGCTGTATGGGGAATGGTTTTCGAACCCGGCGGTTTAGCAGCGAACGTACTTTTGGGCTTAGTTGTCGCAGGTATGACGATTTATTACGGTACGATTAATTTAGGAGCGTTCTTAGACGACTTGTTTTTTGAAGGCGGCTCTCGTGAAAAAGCTTTCTTGATGCGTCAGGCTCGAAATGAACTCAAGCTGTTTCGTGAAAAACTGGCTAAATCTTCCAAGAAAAAACGCGCAACTCATCAAAAAGAGTTCCTGGCATTCGAGAAAGCACTAAATGACCTCGAAGCCCATGTTCTAAATCCAAGACCTAATCTTAAAACCGTGCAAGAGACGCTTGCGCATGTTGATCAAACAGGCAAAGCATTTCTGAGTAAATTGCCGAGAAAGGGCTTAGCAGGGGGCTTTGAATCTCTGGTGTTTGCATTGTTAGGCGCTTTGTCTTTACGTGTCTTGGTTGTCGAACCGTTTCAGATTCCTTCAGGTTCCATGATTCCGACTCTGTTGGTGGGTGACCATTTATTTGTATCGAAATTAAGTTACGGCATCATGAATCCGTTTTCACGACAGCCGTCCTATTTGGTTCGATGGGCAAGCCCAAAACCAGGCGATGTCATGATCTTTGAAGCACCGCCTTATGTTCCCAATAACGCAGGAGCCACTTGGATTAAGCGGGTGATTGCCGGGCCAGGCCAACGTGTTAAAATCAACAAAAGCATCATCAATGTCGATGGTAAAAATTATCCGCACGTCATGGAAAATGAGCTGGTACACTATTATGACTACTACATGTCGCATAATCTATGGCGAGAAGATGCAGCTTTGTACACGCGTGAACAGATTACAGCAGATGTCACGCATGATATTTACATGAACAACCCCGACGAAGTTTGGCCTCATGAAGACCAGCCTAAATTAACAGGTTTAACTTGCGATAAAGATTCTTGTTTGGTCGAAGACGGTTATGTATTTGTGATGGGCGATAACCGAGGAGGTTCAATGGACAGCCGTTGGTGGGGCGCTGTTTCGATGAACAATATCAAAGGCAAAGCCCTGTTTATTTGGATGAGCGTAAACGGTCGAAACCAATCACTGAGTCTCGGTCGTTTCACTTTGCCAGAGTTCAGATGGGTTCGCTGGTTTAAAGAGATCAAGTAATCAGTACAGCGCTTCAATTTGCTCTTGGTAGCGTGTATTAATCACTTTTCGTTTAATCTTCATGGTGGGCGTAAGCTCACCATTCTCGATTGAAAAGTCAGATGCTAACAAAGTAAACTTTTTGATTTGCTCTACGGATGCCAAAGTTTGATTGATTTTATCAATGTGACTTTGGATCTCACTCAAAACCTGAGGGTGCCTAACCCAATCCGCTAAACTTTCTGAAGTAAGTTTGTTTTCTTCTGCAAAAATTTTTAAATTTTCATGATTTGGAGTGAGTAAAGCCGAAAGATATTTCTTCTGATCGCCAATCACCACCGCTAAATTCACAAACGGAATTTGCTTGAGCATTCCCTCGAGATTTTGCGGCGATATGTTTTTACCACCGGCAGTAATTAACAAATCTTTTTTGCGATCCGTAATGCAGAGATAACCTTCTGAGTCTAAATGTCCAATATCGCCTGAATGAAGCCAACCATCTTTAAGAGCTTCTGCCGTGGCAGCTTCATCTTTTAAATAGCCCTTGAAAACATTGGGGCCTCTAATACAAACTTCGCCGTCCTTTTCGATCTTAATTTGCAAACCTGGGAGAGGCTTACCAACAGTCCCGAGGCGCATCGCGCGCGGAGCACTAAAAGTTGTTGGGCCACAATCTTCGGATTGCCCATAAACTTCGTAAATTGGCAAATCTAAACCCGTAAAAAACGAGATAATATCTTTAGACAACGGCGCAGCGCCGCTAACACAAGCACGAACTTCGCTAAAGCCTAAGAGATCTTTAAGCTTACTAAAGACTAATTTCCGAGCCAGAGACATCTTTGCCTTTGTCATTGCGGGTACAGGCAAATTTCGATGTTCATAGTTCCAGTAAGTCTGAGCTGATTTTTCTGAAAAATTTAACAACTTCGCTTTAAGGCCTTTTGCCGATTTTAATTTAGGCAAAATTTTAGCATGAAATTTCTCATAAACTCTTGGCACTCCGAAAAACAACGTTGGTCTGACTTCTTTGAGATTTTCAGGGAGTTGTTCCATGGATTCTGCAAAGTAGAGCTGCATGCCTGTGCAAATCGGAGCATAGAGTGAAAACATTTGTTCAGCGATATGTGCCAATGGCAAGTAAGAGATCATGCGATCTTTGTCTGTTAACTCGAACATTTTGACACAAGTAGAGACAGTCCAATAAATCGAGCGATGAGAAAGCATAACCGCTTTAGCTGGACCTGTTGTGCCTGAAGTATAAATTAAAGTGGCAATGCCTTCTGGTCGAATACGACTTGTGCGTTCACTAAGAATTTTAGAAGTTACTTTTGAGCCTTTTTCCATCACTTGAGAAAAAGTCATCAGCTGTTCGCTGTTTTCGATGTCATCGGGTTCCATTAAGATGACTTTGCTTAAAGCAGGCAGCAAGTGTAAAACAGGTTTAATCTGTTCTCTAAAACGCTTCCCATTTTCAACGACGATAAAAGGCGCTTCGCAGTGTCCCAAAATATGAGCAATTTCTTCTGCCGAGCAGGAATTATAAACACCCGCACAAACACCGTGAGTTGCTTGAGCTGCGAGGGCGGCAATGAGCCATTCAGGGCGATTATAGCTTAAGATCGCTACTGTTTGCCCTTCTCGAAGACCCAGCGCGATTAGGCCTTTCGCAAAAGACTCTACTTGTTTGCCGACCTCTCCCCATGTACTTGGCTTATAACTGCCTTCTTTTTTGGTGAAATAAGCATTGGCATTGGGGTGAGCTTTTGCACGTTTGAAGAAGCGTTCAACACAAGTCTCATGGTTCATGGACTGCTTTATCGGCGAGAAACGGATTTTGGTGTTATTATTTTATTTTTAGGACAAGGAAGCCGGACTTAAAAAATAACCCATCAAGTCTCTTGCTTTCCAAAAACAGTTTGATTTAGCATGAAGCTCGCAAACATGGTGTTTGCGAAAAAGCCGTTTCCTAACTTTTAGCGAAATATGGAAACGGCACCAATCAATGGCCAAAGCAAAATAATGCCGACGGCCAAGTTTGTCAATTGGAGCAAATCATGGCCCGTTCAATACGAGTTCCCCTTCACGTGATCAAATCTAAAATATCAGCTTCTGCTAAAATGCTCTGGATCGAGCTGGCTCTTCTGTCGAGCCCGAAGAAACCGCAAGTTGCTGTCGATACAAAAATTTTAGCTGAAAAAATAGGTCGTTCAAAAGCAACTCTCAGTCGCTTGATTCGCGAGCTTGAAAAAGCAGAGCTCTTGGTTCATACCGGTGTTGTTAATAGATGTCAGAAGACTTATAATCTGGTGTGCTTGTCTCCCGAAGCCTTGGCGAAGGGAGAGGTGGTTAAGAAACCAGAAAAAACGCCCGTCATACTGACCCCAACGCTCAGTCAAATCCCGGTAGAGCTTCACCCAGAAGTTATCCGGATTTTTAAGGCAACTCCAGTTGAAGCAGAGTTTAATAAAAAAGTCATGAGTTTGCTAAAAGAACACTGGGAGATGAAGCAAAAAAGACCCTTTTATTCCCCCTCTCCACTTGGTGGAGAGGGGTTAGGGGTGAGGTCTTAATTGTCTTCGAATTCGGCTTCGACAATTTTTGCGCCATCATCTGGTTTTGGTTCTTCAGGAATTGGACCGTCTGTTGGAGCGCCATGCTTGTATAGCTCTTCTGCCATTTTGTGGCTTGCAGCTGTCAAAGCAGTCAATGCAGATTTGAGTTCGTCCGCGTTTTGTGAATCCAACTTGGTTTTAGCTTCAGCCAGAGCTGTTTCAACGGGAGCAATAACGTCTGCAGAAAGCTTTTCTTTGTTCTCTGTAACCATTTTTTCAACGTTGTAGATCATACTGTCTAGCTTGTTGCGCTCTTCAATGGCTTCGCGACGTTTTTTATCGTCGCCTGCATGAGTTTCAGCTTCTTTCACCATGCGTTCTACTTCATTGTCAGACAAACCTGAGCTAGAAGTAATCGTGATGCGTTGCTCTTTATTGGTTGCTCGGTCTTTGGCGGACACATGCACAATTCCGTTAGCATCAATGTCGAAAGTCACTTCGATTTGTGGCATGCCTCTGGGTGCAGGCGGGATGCCTTCTAGGTGAAAACGACCCAAGGTTCGGTTGTCCTTAGCCATATCGCGCTCACCTTGCAAACAATGCACCTCAACAGAAGTTTGACTGTCTGCAGCTGTCGAAAACACTTCAGATTTCTTAGTAGGAATGGTCGTGTTTCGAGGAATCAAAACAGTTGTAACGCCGCCCAAAGTTTCAATGCCAAGGCTAAGTGGCGTTACGTCCAAGAGCAACATGTCTTTGACATCGCCAGCCAGTACACCTGCTTGAACAGCGGCCCCCAAAGCGACTACTTCGTCTGGGTTCACAGAGCGATTAGGCGCTTTACCAAAGAAGTTTTTGACTAACTCTTGGACCATAGGGATTCTAGTTGAACCACCGACCAATACCACTTCGTTAATGTCGGTAACTTTAAGCTTGGCATCAGCCAATGCTTTTTTAACAGGCTCTAGGGTTTGCTTGATCGCAGGCTCTAAAAGCTGCTCAAGTTTAGCACGTGAGAGTTTGAGACTCATGTGTTTAGGTCCAGAAGCATCAGCTGTCAAAAAAGGCAGGCTGATTTCGGTTTCTTTGACGTTAGAAAGCTCAATTTTTGCTTTCTCTGAGGCTTCTTTCAGACGTTGCATGACCATTTTGTCTTTGGAGACGTCAATGCCGGACTCTTTCTTGAACTCAGCTGTCAGATATTGGATAATCGTATTATCGAAATCATCGCCGCCCAAGTGAGTATCGCCATTGGTCGAAATTACTTCAACAACGTTTTGGCCGACTTCTAGAATAGAAATATCGAACGTTCCACCACCTAAGTCATAGACAGCGATTTTTTCTTCGGTCTTTTTGTCCATGCCATAAGCAAGCGCTGCTGCCGTTGGCTCATTCACGATACGTTTAACTTCAAGACCGGCGATTTTGCCTGCATCTCTGGTTGCTTGGCGCTGCGCATCATTGAAATAAGCAGGAACTGTGATGACAGCTTCTGTGACTTCTTGGCCCAAATAAGCTTCAGCAGCTCGTTTTAACTTCTGCAAGACTTTGGCAGAGACTTCTGGAGGCGTTACTGTCTTGTCTTGGACTTTGAATCCGATTGCACCACTGTCTGTGCGGACACAATTAAATGGATGCTGCTGAATTTCTTTTTGGCTTTCGTCAAAACGATGGCCGATAAAGCGTTTAGCTGAAAAAATAGTATTCTCTGGGTTGGTAATGGCTTGGCGTTTTGCGGCTTGGCCGACTAGAATTTCGCCTTCTTTGGTGTACCCAACAACAGAGGGAGTCGTGCGCGCCCCTTCTTCGTTAGCGATAACTTTAGGTTCGCCACCTTCCATAATGGCTACAACCGAGTTGGTAGTGCCTAAATCGATTCCAATGATTTTTCCCATGTTTATGAAACTCCTTGTGTGCTTCATAAAATAAACAGGAAAGTTAAAGCGTCAAGGTTTCAGGGCTAAAATAGCTTGTTTGTAATCTGAACTTTCAAAAATAGCTGATCCGGCCACTAAAATATCGGCTCCGGCCGCCAAAACAATCGGAGCAGTTTGGGAGTTGATGCCTCCGTCAACTTCTATAAGACACTTAGATTTTGCTTTGATTTCAGCGATTTTAGAAACAGGCCCAGGCATGAAAGATTGCCCGCCAAAACCAGGGTGGACGGTCATCACCAAAACACAGTCTAAGTCAGACCACACGCTATCTAGAATGCTTGCTGGAGTATTAGGGCTTAAGGCAACGCCTGCTTTTTTGCCAAAAGATTTAATTAATTTTAGAGCTGCTGGGAGGTTTGCACAGGCTTCCGCGTGAATCGTGATTTGGTCTGCTCCTGCTTTGGCATAGCGCTCAATCCACAGTTCGGGCTTTGTGATCATCAGATGTGTATCTAAAAATTTATCCGTGAGCTTCCGGACAGTTTCGATAACTTTAGGCCCAAAAGTAAGATTCGGGACAAAGTGTCCATCCATCACATCTAAGTGGATCCAATCAGCTCCGGCCAGCTCTATGGCTCTAATTTCAGTTTCCAAATGAGCCCAGTCGGCCGATAAAATAGAAGGTGCAATTAATGTCATAAAGCTTAATATAGCGTTTTTGGATAATTGCTACAATTGCTCTGTTCGAGGTTATTTTATGCGTTCATTATTTATTATACTAATTTTTTGTACAGGGTCCTTGAATGCAGGAAAACAGATACATACCGTATTCCCTGGTTTTTTGAGTGTTTATCGGACAATTGAATATCTACTGGGTGGTGGCGGCAAAAAAAAGAAGCCTCAAGCACCAGAAAGCCCTTCTCCTAATTATGAGATTATTCCTGCTGACGGAACCTGTAACGATTGCTTCTTCTGTGTTCTTAGAGGGTTTGGATTTGCTCCTCATGGACGGGAAGAAATCCTAACCAATCTTTTCCAACAGATTCGGGGACTGGAAAGCCCCTATGACCTGCGATGGGTCATTATGATGGATGAAATAGCAGCCGCAGAATTGGCAGGCGAGTATCGCATACCACCCCATATCGATCGATTTAATTTAATCGCAGTGGTTGAGGATTATTTGCAAGTCATGCGTCTTAGGCAGGGAAATCACTATCGAATGATTGGTTTTACCCAGAACGCGCAAGGCCTAATTGATTTAATTGCTGACTACCTAGGGATTGAGATTCAAATATTTGAGAGGAACGCTAGGAATGGCAATCTCACACTCATGAGAACGACTCTGCCGCTGGGCCCAGAAGAACAACTTGTAGGTCAACGCCCTGTTGTTCAGATGCTCTATCATCGAGGACAACAGCATTTCGAAGGGATTAGGTTTCGTCATCAAGAGCCATTAGCAGAACCTCCCATCACCCAAGGTCGCCAAGATGATCAACTCATGGAGGCTTTGTGGGATCTTGGGTTTGAATCATCTCGAGATCATACGGTGCTAGCCATAGAAAATCGATTAAAACAACCCTTTGATCCATTTGATAGATTCAACACGATACTCTGTCTGGATTTAGCAAAGAATATTCGCGCAGGACTCTATGTTCCGCAAGAGAACGTTGGACTATGGGGATCGGTGAATCGGTATCTATCGTTTTATAAACGAGATATTGGTATTAATCATTTTCCCTGCTCTTTAGGTCTAGTTGACCTCATTGCAGAATTGGGGTTTTTCGATATTTCGATTAAAAATGGTCGCTCTGGTAAGCTCATCAGGCAAACAGTTCCACTTTCTAATCACAATAATGGCTGCGAATTTCGGCGACGTTTCAACCTGGTTTATAATCCTGACAAACAACAGTTGGAGCCTGTGGTCAATGATTCTGATGAATTATATAACCGCTTTGCTGTGATCGGCACAGGAGAATGCATTTCTGAAGCAGATATTGTCGTAACAGAGAACAGCAAAGAATCTTTGAATTCAAATATAATAATACTTTTTGCTTTATTGGAGGCAGCGATTCAGTATCAAGAATCGAGAGCAGAAAATCCGACGAACGCGGCTCGAGTAAGATCGAATTTAAGCGAGAGTCGTCCTGAATTTTTGAGAGATCTTTCTCATGGCACTGGCAACATTAATCATCGGAATCTGATTAATTTCTATTTGGGATTATCAATGGTGGAAGAACGAATGCAGATTTCAAAAGACGACAACCCAATATCGGAAGCGCGTCGATTTATGGAACTCAATTTTGCCATCCCTGTGTGGATGTCAAAGGACTATTTTAGAGGTACACGGGAAGAATCCCGTCGTTTGGTGGAATGGGCGCGCTCGCGGCATGGAGAATTTCAAAAATTTTTTGAAAAGGACTCAGAATTTTTAGAGACCTATCAACTATCTCCTCTCGATTCAACTTCAGAAAAGCAAAAGAAAGAGTTTAACCTTAGGCTTGTACTGACAAGACTTGCAGCCAAGAAAGCTGTGGAAGAAAAGTACATGAAGCGTTCCGAGAAACCCAGTTCGCTTGCTTGCGACACTGTTTTAGAGCATCAGAAT
>JBAXMC010000013.1:0-23135 GCA_037134495.1 Myxococcaceae bacterium | reverse complement strand
AAAAAAAATCAATACAAATTTTCTTGGAAGAAAAAAATCTACCCTTAGGGGTTCGAATTTCTCAAAATGAGCTGCATCTTCACAAAAATATTCTTTCACTTCCTTTCTATTTAATCTCTAATTTACCAAAGCTGCTTCGAATGTTCTAAGCACCCAACCAGTGCCCAATCCAGTAGGTGAGCGCACCTGCTGCCGATCCAATAGCAAGCATTCTAAACGCTCCCAATAAAGCATTCTTGCCCGTAAATAAGCTTATCGATGCACCAATGATAAAAAGCGCAGCTCCGGTCAGACCAATAGCCCATTCGAAAGGGCTATTGTTTGATTTCATCAAAAATGGAACCAATGGTACCAATGCACCCACAGAGAAGAACAAAAATGAAAAAAGTGCAGCTTGTGGTGCAGAACCGAGTTCATTAGGATCAAGACCGAGCTCTTCACGTGCCAGAGTATCTAATGCGCGCACGGGATCTTGGATGAGTCTATCAGCAAATTTTTTGGCCTCGTCTTGCTCCATACCGCGAGCATGAAAAATAAGCGCGAGTTCCATAGCTTCTTCTTCAGGATAAAGCTTTAGCTCTTCAGCCTCGAGACCGATCTGATATTCAAACATTTCGCGTTGAGACAAGACAGAAACATATTCACCAGCAGCCATCGAAAACGCACCTGCTAACAAACCAGCCACGCCTGCATAAACAACCATATGGGGTTCCGAACTGGTCGCTCCAGAAATACCACAAATTAAAGCCGCATTTGAAACCAACCCGTCATTAATTCCAAAAATAGCCGCTCTTAAATTTCCTCCGGATCCTCGTTTCTGATGTCTCTTTCCGATTTGTTCAACACTCGTTGGCAACGGGTGCGTTGGGAGAGAGCTCGTATAAATCGACAGTCCCCTGATTTTCATTGCAGCCAAGACAACCAAAATTGATTTGGGACTCAGCGCACGAATCAAAGCTGTGACAATGCGAGTTCTGACATCGATGGGTAGCGACTCTGGAATTTTCCTACCCAAAGCTGATATTTTTTGCTCCCAAATAACCGCTTGATTCTCGGCTTCTTGCCCTAGCCGTCTAAACAAAGCCTCACGATAAGTCCCCTGTTCTTTGACAGCCAGAATTTCATACAAATAAGCTGAACGTTTTTCGGCTAACCAGCTTTCTAAGAGTTCGTTAAACATCACCTGAAGATAGCATAGATATTGGACAATTTGCCTTGCTATAAGAAACAGGCATAGAACCTAAATACACAACACCTGTTTCAGAAGCAGGGTTCATAGCGTCTGAGCGTTTCCCTTCGAATCTAATTGTCTGCCCAGGCGTATTGACCATATCAAAGACATCTTCATTGCAATCCATGCATCTGGCCCGGCTTTGAAGTTTTAGTTCTCCGGAAGATTCGTACTTTCCATGAGAATCAACCACAACAAGCATGTAGTCATTCGAATCTGTATGAATCAGATTCATATAAAAATCTTTATCATCAAGATTGATTTTAAAACAAAGTTTTGTTTCTGAAGCCGACAACGAAGTGGTCAACAGACAAGCAGCTAATAATAATTTCATGTTTAGTTTATCTCCTGAATCAACATGGAAGACCCTACTTTCGGCAGCATGATTTTTTTTGTTGCCAACACCAACCAAGGCACAGATGCAATAAAAACCGAGCCCATCAGAAAACCATAATCACTAGGGCTATTAACATTGACTCTTCTCGCTTCAAAATCACCCTGGCTTTGCGTTGCATTTTGAAAATACGACAATGCATCGGCATAGCTTTCCAAATCAGACGGCGCTTTCGTATTCAGGCACTTTTGCATAGGAATAATACGTCCACCCAGCTGATCACTTCCTAAGTAACACTGTGCTACTGTGTCGCTAGGACAATCCCATGGCTGCCAAACAGTCTTTATCTTGCTCAGCACATTGAGAAACGCAAAAGGAATACCTGCACTCAACATAGCACTCATTGGAAGTGCATGGCGCCAAGTATAGCTTGGAGAAGACTGTAACAATACGAAAACCAACAAAACAGTTTTGCTTAAATTTTTCATAGTTTAGTTATCCTTCGCTGGCGAACTTTCTATCCAACATATCGGGTCCAAAGGTACATAAGAAACCAGACCAAACATACAGCAATCAAATCTGTCTGACAGAGCCAGATCGTATTGGTCAATAAAATGTGATGCTTTTCTATCCACGCGAAGTTCGAATGGCAAGTAACTAGATGGATCCTTCACTCGATTGTTATAAACCCAAAAAACAGTTCCTGCCGCTGCTAGTTCCATCCCAGTAGCAGCAATCATATTGGCAGTTTGAACACGGTTATCACTCGGACTAGAAGCAACTGCGTTAGCCAAAGACATAAACCAACTATGCACAATTGCTGCACCAGATAGAACTTCCACAGAATTCCAGGAAGCCACTTCACTCAAACGCCATGTCCCTGCAAGAGCAAGAACGGCTCCTATAAAACCTGCACTAGGCTTCCAAATATTTAAGAACCCATTTTTTTGTTCTGCACTTACTAACAGTATAAGAGGTGTTAGTATCGTGTTAATAATCGCACCTGCAAACAATACATCAAAACGACCTTTGTAAGCATCGAAATACGTTGTTTCACCGGAAACCCAGTTGCGCAATTGACTCAGAGTTGAAGCTGATAATTCCTCGGTATCACAACTCGTACCAGCAAGAACACCGCAAGGAATCACATCTCCTTGTGCCATGCAAACCTGAGACACCAAAAATACAAAAACCGCTAAGCCTTTTCGCATCACAAACCTCCATTGGGCATCACAAAACCTCTTTGACAATCACACCAATTAAGACGTGTCGTAGGGCTTTGACATTGAGCAGCAGGAGCAAACCTTACCTCTTCTGAACTACTTTTTGACATGTAGCCATGGACTTTCGTATTCGTCAAAATTTGATTACTTGTGGTTGAAGTCACGCTGAAAGTAAAAGCACCTGGAGTTGTGTAGCCTTGCAAAGGACATGACCAAACCAAGCCCCTGGTTCCTATGTTGATACAATCAACAACAAGCTTATAACTTCCGTTAATCTCTCCTGTAACACTCAAACTATTGACAGGTGCTTGTAACTGTACTCGTAAACGAATTGGATTGGTTTCACTAAATGGAGCGAGCGATGAAAACCATCTCAAACTAGGAAATTCAGCGGTCTTATCAGTTCTTGCAGTAATAGATCCTTGATTAAAATCATAAGCTGTTTGTACAAAATCATCTTGCGTCGCAACATAATTGAGCGTCTGTCCTGCAATAAACGGAAAACTTTCTGCGTGATGATCTAAAATCTGAGAAGAAACATAATTGCTGCTTCGGACAAACTGCGTCAGAAAAATTGAGTCACCTGAAGAAACAGAAATTTGATTAAATGCTTGAAAATGAGTCGCACTATTTTGCAGCGTCGTTTTTGGCGTCACTTCCTGCCAAATAGCTAAACTCGTTAATGCTTCAAAAGTCTTCTCAGCAACATCTAAATCATTGTTTTCTTGTAGCGTGTAAACTTCACCGCCACTGGCTCGAGCTAACGTTGAAGCAAAAGATGAACCCGATTTTTCACCGATGTGCATTGCATAGACAACTTGATCTTGCTCCTGAAATTTCTGTAAAAAGTCCAAGTCCATTCCCGACAACAAGCTTCCTGGTGATGTAATAACAAGCCAACGTTTCACAGCACTTTGTGTCGTTAATATTTGCTGTAAATCTACGAGGGACCATAATGGTGCGCACAGACCTGCATAAACCATACTGCGTCGTTCATAGACAGGATCACAAGTGCAAAATCTCACACTCGATGCGTTTTTTGTTAAATCAGGATTGATGTCAATCGGCGCTACAGGAAGAATTGCATAGTTATAATCTCTCCCCATCGCATGGGTATTGTTAACACATTGAATATCTTCTGAACCCAAATCGTGAAGCAGGACAATATTTGATTCGTCAATAGAAAATACTTTCTTCATTGAACGTGCGACATCAAATACACGAAGCCTCAAGTCTCTATTCGCCTGGTCTATATTCGCAAGATCTATGATAATTCCCATAGAAGCAGCCTGCAAAAATACTGGAAAAAGAAACAGCAATAAAAATCTGTTCATCATATCCTCCCACAAGAAGGCCAAGACTGATTCAGCACACTTTGGCTCTTATCAGTCGAAATCAAAATTTCTCCACCAGCATAAACAGGGAACGATGTATTTTTTAAGATTTGCTCGCACAGCGCTGAGAAAAAATTGAGTCGTAAACATTCTGAATCTTGCGTGTTGGTTTGGGTTACATAAGAAGATTGGCAGGGAAGATAATATTCTTTGGCTTGTTCACCAAAAGTTCCCAGTAATGAGATCTTATCTCCATTTAAGCTCAGCATTTCCAGACTGAAACGAATCAAATGATTACAGAAATTTTGTAAGTTCTTTAGACTAAACACAAAAGAATTATCTTTCGAACTATACAAAACGGTTTGACGTTCTTGTTCTCCCGTAGTTTGAGATTCTACTTTCAAAATCAAGCTAGAATTAGAATCGATTAGATTATCAGGGATTGCCTGAACCTCTGGCATTTTGATAAAAAACTTACCTCGTTCAGAAGCCGGCCTTGTACCCCACACTCGAACCACCAAACACGCATTCTGTGCATCTGTTGGCTTTTCGATTTTAATAAACCAAGCTCCGGCAGGAACACTTGCTTGATATAAAGCGAAATTATTTTCAATCAGCGAAGTGATATTTGTTTGAACATTACCTGAAGATTTCAAAAATGTGACAGATGCCGATGGATTGGGTGAACAGCTTTCATACGTCGTTAAAATACGCAAATCAGATTCTTCTCTAAAAGCCAGGTCAAGATATTGCGCCTGCGTTGAGTTCACATGGACACGCGTATCAGGCAAATATTGTTCTAAGGCAACGGCATATGAAAGCACACCAAAAAGAGCCCCTGGAACATGACTTGGTGTGTCTGCAAAGCCCGTGCGTCCACCTGTTTCTTCGACAAGACTCGATATCCAAGGAGCAGGCTTATCGTTCACAAAAATCGCATTCATAGAAATGCCTGCTCGAATTAATTCTTGTGCAAACAGAGAGTCTTCTGATTTAGAAAAAGCATTGCCGTCTGTTACAAGAACAACCTGCGTCAAGAAATTCGCATTCGAACGAATCAAATTTTTGAATTCGCTGGCAGAAGTCGTGTCACAATTACCCGCCAAAAAAATATCTTCGAATGTGTTAAGATGACCCGAATCGCAAAAAGTTAGTTTGCAACCAGCGCTTGTACACGTTCGATTATCAATATCGCCGTTACTCAGCACATGTGTCAAAACCATTTTGTCACCTTGTGATTCTTGCAGTACAGAAACCATGCTTGGTGAAACTTGATGATACCGCCAGTTAACACTGCTCATGTGCGGAAAAATCGGGGGGTTGTTAGGCAAAAAAACCTGATTAATGATCTCAAAATCACCCGTAAAAAAATCGAGCGTTTTCCAGACTTCTTGACTTAAATGAGCGTTGTTTTCTTCCCAAAGGCTTTTTGAAACATCATAAACCACCAGTAACTCATTAGGTGTTTCGCGTTTATCTACCCAAACAATATCGCTGCTATCTCTGGTACAATAATTTTGAAGATCACTGCGGGGGCTCAAGTTAAACTCTTGTTCAAGCAGTGTCACTGCAGCAGAATCAATGGTACGCGATACAAATTCAGAACAAAAGAAACCCGATCGGGTATTACATTGACCATCGTTATAGCAAGCAGCCCCTATCTGCGAAGTTTGCTTGTTTAAACATACTTGTTGTGCATCAAAAGCACCTTGCAGACCCGTTAAATATTGGAAAAATAATTTCGCAATCAAATCACCTGAATACTGTTTTGTTCCGAGATTAATATGAAAACCCGGCGTTCCAAATGCAGAACCAGAAGAACGCGATGGAGACCAAGATGTTTTAGTACCAGAAAATACAAAATCACTTGCCGATAAACTCAAGTTACCATCAACAAGTGTCACATTAAAATCACGGATCATCCCTTCTGTTGCACGACAAAGTACTTCACTGTATAAGCTTTGTTTTTGCTGGTATCAAACCATCCAGAGCCAGCATATGTTATCAAAGAGAAAGTCGCTACACTCATCAGAAGACAAAACATCAAAGTTTTCATACTCTCCTCGAGAAAATGATCTCGAGGCACTCAATGCGTCGCACCAGAAACTTTGTCAATACATCGCTATAATATAAATCGACTCAAGTCTTCATTCTTCAAAATCGGCGCCAAGCATTTGTTTACAAAATCGGCATTAATTTCTAAAGAATGCTCAGGACTATCCGGTGCACTGAAGCTTTCTTCTTCGAGCAGCTTTTCCATAATCGTATACAAACGCCTTGCTCCGATATTTTCCTGTGAAGAATTAACTTGTGTTGCAATCGTCGCTATCGCATGCAAACCATCGTCGGTGAAACTCAGTTTGCATTTTTCAGCGCCTAGCAAAGCTGTGTATTGCTTAACCAAGCTGTTTTCAGGCTCTTTCAAAATCTGAATAAATTCACTCTCAGTAAGAGATGTCAGTTCGACTCGAATTGGAAAACGACCTTGAAGCTCTGGAATCAGATCAGATGGTTTTGATACATGAAAAGCACCGGCAGCAATAAACAAAACATGGTCTGTTCGTACAATACCGTATTTCGTTGAAACAGCACTACCCTCGACAATTGGAAGAATATCCCGTTGGACACCTTCGCGGCTCACATCAGGTCCACGACCTTCACGTCCAGCCACTTTATCGATTTCATCGATAAAGATAATTCCGTGTTGCTCTGCTTTTAAAATCGCGTCTTCATACACTTGGTCTAAATCTACAAGCTTCTGGCCTTCTTCTTGAGCCATGAGTTCTAAAGCTTCTTTGACTTTGACTTTGCGTTGTTTCTTACGAGCACCCCCAAAGCTTTTTTCAATGCTTTCTTGGATACTGCTGGCCATTTCTTCCATGCCACCAATAGGCCCCATCATAGAAACCATTGGCATGCCCATAGATTGTTTTACTTCGATATTGACATCACGGTCATCAAGACTGCCTTCACGAAGCAGTACCCGCATTTTTTCACGCGAGGCATCTTCAACAGGAGAATGCTCTTCTTCGATACTAATACGAGCTCCAAGATGAGCCGCTGCAGGTGGCATCAATAAATCTAACACGCGTTCTTCTGCTTGAGCTTTCGCTTTGGCATTCACAGTCTTCAGCGCTTCTTCTTTGCACATCTTCACCGCTACTTCGACCAAGTCACGGACCATAGCGTCAACATCGCGGCCAACATAACCCACTTCTGTAAATTTGGTGGCTTCGACTTTAACAAAAGGCGCGTCTGCCAGTTTGGCTAATCTTCGGGCAATTTCTGTTTTGCCACAGCCTGTAGGACCCATCAGGATAATATTCTTAGGCGAAATCTCTTCTTTCAGAGGTGACGGGATTTGTTGCCGACGCCAACGATTTCGAAGCGCAATCGCAACGGCTTTTTTAGCATCCGGCTGACCGACAATATAACGATTGAGTTCAGAAACAATTTCTCGGGGAGTAAGTGACATAGTTAGAGTTCCTCAAACACAAAATGATCATTGGTCATGACACAAATATCAGAAGCAATTTTCATCGCCTTTTCAGCAATCTCACGCGGAGACATTTGGGTGTTTTCAAGCAAAGCACGGGCCGCAGACAAAGCATAAGAACCGCCAGAGCCTATCGCATGGACATCAATATCTGGTTCCAGAACATCGCCATTTCCAGAGATTAAAAGCGTTTTTTCTTTGTCTGCAACCAACAAGAGAGCTTCAAGACGTCTTAAGATTTTATCCGAACGCCAGTCTTGTGCCAATTGAACCGCTGCACGAACAAATTGACCGTTATATTCTTTAAGCTTTTTCTCAAAGAGGTCAAAAAGCAAAAAAGCATCTGCGGTACTGCCTGCAAAGCCTGCAACAATTTTGCCATCAGAAAGTCTTCGCAATTTATTCGCATTGGCTTTTACAATGGTGTTACCCATTGAAACTTGGCCATCACCAGCCATAACAACCTGGTTGCCTCTTCGGACCACTAAAATCGTCGTTGCGTGAAACATGATTAACTCTCCAAAACACCTGTTAGACTTAAAGCTGAAGCCTGCGTAATTTTGACATCGACCAACTGACCAATCAAATTTTCCAAGCCTTCAAACAAAACAATCTGGTCACCTTGAGTTCTGGCTGACAATTTAGAGCCAATCTTGGCACGACCCTCGACTAAAACTCTGATTTGGCTACCAATAGCCTTTTCGTGTTCAGCAAGACTCACTTCTTTTTGACAAGCCAGCATGCGATTGTTACGTGATTTTTTAACATCCATGGGGATATCATCGATTTCACGCTTATCCGCAACGGTTCCAGGTCTTGGCGAATATTTGAATACAAAAATATTTTGATACCGAACTTCACGTATTAAGCTCAAAGACGCTTCAAAATCTTCTTCTGTTTCACCCGGGAATCCAACGATCATATCGCCGACAATCGCTATATCTGGCATGCGCTCTCGGGCTCTACGAATCAAATCAAGATATTGTTCACGCGTATAACCTCTGTTCATGCGCCTTAAAACAGCATCGCTGCCAGACTGAGCAGGTATATGCAAATATTTACAAATACGTTCTGAACTGGCCATTACATCCAAAGCTTCGTCCGTGAAATCTCTTGGATAACTGGTCATAAAACGCAAGCGTTTTAGATTTTGATTTTGGTCATGAATCTCTTTTAAGAGCCTTGCAAAATCAGGGTAATGATTAATTGTCTGACCTAACAGCGTGATTTCTAAAACACCTGAGTCGACCAAGCTCTTCGCTTCAGCCAAGATAGACTCAAAGCTTCGATGCACTTCAGGACCACGTGTTCTAGGTACAACACAAAAAGAACAAAACTTATTACAGCCACGCGTGATTCGAATGTAAGCCTGACTTTTGAGTGCTTTTGTGCCTGATAATCTAGCCGCATCGAGAGCTTCGAGGCTATCCATGGGTTCGTGATCTAAATTTTTGCCTTTGCGAGATCTAAAATCAGACAAAGCAACTTGGCGATCAAATTTTTCTTCGCGCAGATTAGAGAGCAGACCGCCAATTTCACCGAGTCTACTCGGGCCTACCAGTAAGTCTATGTGAGGATTTTTTTCTAAGATATCCGTATTCGTACGCTCAGCCATACAACCAAGAATGCCAACAATTAGGTCTTCACCTTGGTCTTTGCGCTGTTTTAAAATACCTAGTCTGGAAAGAACTTTTTGTTCGCTTAAATCTCGAACAGAACAAGTATTATACAAAACAACACTGGCTTTTTCAGGTTGATCTACAAACTCATAGCCCAAAGACAAAAGCTGATTCTGGATCAGCTCACTGTCTAGAATATTCATCTGACAACCGAAAGTCTCAAGATATGCGCGCACGTTCCAAAACCAGAGAAATCAGCTTATCAAAATATTCAGCGGCATTCTTTTCATCGCGCACAAGTCCCTGCTCTGCTGCGATTTTATCAACCAACAAATTGGCTTTAATTAATCTAGCAGCATTGGGCTTGGCATTTTCAATAAAGCTTTGGCCGTACATTTTCCACATTTGCATGGCCATGTCTTTCGGGAAACGCGAAAAGCTATTGGCTGCCATGTGCTGCGCTTGTTCCATAATCAAGCCTTCTGGAACTTCTAACGGATTCGCATCAATCAAAGCATTCATTGCTGCTTCTTTTTTGTCTTCTTCAAGCTGTGCCAAGCGATTTTTTGTCAAAGTTGCATGAACATCGGCTCGCAGGTCAGCCAAAGTCTCAAACTTGTCTGACAAGTCTTTTGCAAACTCGTCATCCAAAACAGGCTTAATACAGCGTTTAATTATTTCGACTGTCGCTGTCATGTTGCCGATTTCAACCGGCTGACCAACAGTCACGCCTACAAGAGCAGCTTCTACTTCAGGTTTTTCTGGGTAGAAAGTCTTAGCGCCCAGTTCAATAAATCTGTTATGGGGCTTGTGGTCATGGTCATGATGTTCATGATCACCGCAGTGCTCTTCATAAACAAAATCGATGTAATCACCAGCCTGAGTGACTTGACGGTCTTCTACTGGCTCAAATGAAGCAGAGCGGGTTCTTAAACTTTCCAATTCAGCTGTCACAGCTTCATCGTCAATTTCAGGCCGAACAGGCAATTGGACAGCCAAGTCTTCCCATTGCTTGAGTTCAAATTCAGGCAAGATTTCTATCTGAGCTGTAAAAGAGAACTCATTATCGGCAGCAAGTGCTTTTTCAGAATTCACACGAGGCTTTGTGATCGGCTTAATCGCATGTTGGTCTAGCGCTTCAAAAACCACTTCACCCATGAGTTTTTCGAGAGCTTTCTGGTTCGCTTCTTCACCATAGAAACGCTCTAAAAGAGCTCTTGGAGCTTTACCGGGTCTATAACCATTTAATTTTACTTTCTGGTTAATTGCCTGAAAAGCGCGGCTCAGGTAAGAGTTCACGCGTTCTTTAGGAACCACAAAAGACAATTCACGAGAGACAGAGGATACTTCTTTTATTTCACAATGCATATGGTGCGAGCGGAGGGAATCGAACCCCCACGAGTTGCCTCACCGGAACCTAAATCCGGCGCGTCTACCAGTTCCGCCACGCTCGCAATAGAGGTCAGACCCTAGCAGATTGGCTTAAGATTGCAACTAGGGTTCTGTAGACTTCTTCCACTGGTTTTGAAGCATCTACAATCTTCAGTAGGCTTTTGGTTTGATAAAAAGCTTTTAAAGGCTCTGTCTGCCTACGAAAAGTCGCCAATCTGATTCGAATCGTTTCTTCTGTGTCATCGGCTCTTTTGCGAGCAAGCATGCGCTTCACCAGATCTTCTTCTGGGACTTCCAAACTAATCACAGCATCTAAAGGCTCTTTTCTGGCAGCCAAAATCACATCTAAAGCTTCAGCCTGTGGAATCGTCCTGGGAAAGCCATCTAAAATAAAGCCTTTCTTGCCCATGAGACCATCCAAAACTTCATCAATCATTCCTAAAACGATTTCGTCAGGGACCAACAGACCCTCGTCTAAATAAGACTTTGCTTTTTTACCGAGCTCCGTTTTGTCAGCAATGGCTTTACGAAATACATCACCGGTGCTCACATAACCTAGTTCAAACTGCTCAACTAAGAGAGCAGCCTGAGTCCCTTTACCCGATCCAGGTGCTCCCAAAAAAACCAATCTCAAGTAGGAGTCTCCTCTAAACGAGCGCGAATTCGCACTGGACCCTGAGAAGGATCTGCACCGGTCATACCTTCATATTGCTTGCCAATAAAGTGGCCTTCAATCTGTTGAACCGTTTCCAAAGCCACGCTCACAACGATCAACAACCCGGTTCCACCGAAATAGAACGGCACCTGATTAGAAGTCATTTTTTGCATCATGATTGGCAAAAGACAGACAGCCGATAAATAAAGCGCACCTGCAAAAGTCAATCGCGCCAATACAAAGTCAATAAAATCAGAAGTCGATTTCCCTGGCCTGATGCCTGGAATAAAACCACCGAATTTTCTCATATTGTCAGCCACATCTACCGGGTTAAACTGAATCGCTGTGTAGAAATAAGCAAAAAAGATAATGGCCGCGACAAACAAGACTTCGTAGTGCCAACCACCTGGCATTAAAGCTTGTTGAACAGCTTGCAGCCATTCTGCATGAAAAAATGAAGCCAAAGTACTTGGAAACATCAAAATCGTGCTGGCAAAAATAGGAGGAATTACGCCCGCTACGTTGATCTTCAAAGGCAAATGTGTAGCCTGACCACCATATTGACGATTACCAACAATACGCTTGGCATATTGAATCGGAATACGGCGTTGCCCTTTTTCCATAAACACAATACCCGCCAAAGAAGCCAGCATCACAATGCCGAGCAGAATCATTTCTGACGGTTGATAGGTCTGATTCTTAATTCCTAAAAATGTTGCATAAACAGCGCTTGGCAACCTTGCCACGATACCTGCAAAAATGATCAGAGAAATACCGTTACCGATTCCACGTTCTGTAATGCGCTCACCTACCCACATGATGAAAGCTGTTCCAGCTGTTAACGTCAGAACGGTCATGAACATGAATCCAAAACCGCCGAAAGCATAAGCCCAATCAGGATTTACAACGCCATTGCTCTTAAAAGACTGAGCAATCATAATCCCTTGAACAATCGAAATCACGATGGTTCCATAACGTGTAAATTGGTTAATTTTACGACGACCTTGCTCGCCTTCTTTCTGCATGCGTTCAACGGCAGGAACGACCACGGCCATCATGGTCATGATAATCGAGGCTGTGATATACGGCATGATTCCGAGCGCAAAAATACTTGCGTTCTCGAGAGCACCACCGGAAAAAAAGTTAAACAAACTTAAAAATCCACCGCCATGAGACTCTTGTGATCGCATGTATGCGCGCGTAGCCGTTCGATCAACGCCGGGACTCGTCACGAAGATCCCAATTCGGTAAACAGCCAGCATCCCTAGGGTATAAAGGAGCCGCGTACGCAGTTCAGAGATTTTAAACAAGCTGGCGAATCGATTCATCATAAGTAAACCCCTATAGCACGATTTACTGCTACTCGCGCAAGAATTATCTGCTCTTTCAGACTTTCCAAATCACCCGAATTATCAATCACGTACGTTGCCAACTTTATTTTCTCTGCGGGTGGCATTTGAGCTCTAATGCGCACCAAAGCTTCATTACGTGTCATGTTGTCCCGCTTTAATAGCCTATCTAACTGAACCGATTCTGAGGCCATCACCAAAATTGTCGCATCAAAACTACTTTGAATATTTTTCTCAAAGATCAGAGCAGCTTCATAAATAGCTGATTCGCACCCTCGTTTTTCGAGTTTTGTTAGTTCTTCTTGAAGTTTTTTGGCAATGAGAGGGTGGGTCAAAGCTTCAAGCTCAGCCCGTTTCATAGGGTCCGAAAAAACCAATTCACCTAGTTTTTTGCGATTAATTTGACCTTGCTCTAAAAATTCGGGACCAAATAAATCACGTACACTCTCAGGTTTTAAAACTTCACGGGCCATTTGGTCGGCATCCAAAACAGGAACGCCCTGCTTAGAGAACCAAGCAGCTACGCTGCTTTTACCTGATGCGATTCCGCCAGTGAGTCCGATGATTTTCATTTGTGTTATCATAACAGCAATGCTTCAAATTTTATACTTCACAATTTTGTTTTTAACTGGATGCGATTTCGCCAAAGAGCGCGTGAGCTGGATTGAAAACACGTTAGATGCAAATAAATCCAGCCCACACCCGACAGCCACTCAAATTAATTCTTTTTTTGATTATCAACCAGACGGCAATCACCCATTTTTGAGCTCTGAGTTCCAAGAAGAGCTCGATCTTCATACTCATTCACGCCTTACAGCCAATAATCAGATCTCTTTGTTACCCAACGCACAGTCAAGTAAACTCAAATATGAGCTGATTCGAAAAGCAAAAAAAAGCATTTGGATCGCAACGTTTCAAATTGTTTGCGATGAAGGCGGAAAAGCATTCACAGACGAACTCATTAGAGCAGCCAAACGCGGCATCGAAGTACGATTTCTATTAACCGGCGGACCTTGGACTTGGGCATTTTCTGGGAACTGCCCTAATCTCATGCGCGAGAGAAAGGTTCAGGCAGCAACCATGCCATACTCGTATATTACTAATCATGGTGTCGTACAGCTGCATGACAAAATTTTTATTGTCGATGAACATACAGCCATTGTCGGAGGCCAAAATATTGGCTCTTGGTATTCCAAGAGAGAAGAAACAGACGGTAAATTTAGAGACACCGACGCGCTGATTTCCGGACCTGTCACAGAAGACATCCTAAAACGCTTTGTAGTTTTGTGGCATCTTGCTAAACCCAACGATCGCAGTCTCAAACTCCCTGACACAAAAGCAACCCCTGAGCATTATAGCAACTGGCTAAAAACCATGCCTACAGCTGGGCTTTGTCGTTTTGTTTCTCAGACACCCTCTAATAAAGATTATTCTGTATTTGAAGCTTATAGACTCTACGCGTTTAAAACTCAGCAGCGCATTATTTTTCACTCGTTAACCCTCAATGGATTTGGCAGCCCAGAACAAGAAAATCTTCTTCAAGCTTTCACACATGTCTCTCAAAAACCAGGAGGCGAAGTTTTCTTGCTTACCAATGGCCCGGGCTTTCTGTCATCTAAAACAACGCCTCGTTGGATTGGGAAATTGGTAGGATATTATTTTTTAAGAGATGTTTATCGGTCGCTCAAAGGCAATCAAATCGAAGCCTTCGCCTATCCCTCTTGGTTACACTCGAAAGTCTATTTCTTCGACAACTTTGCAACAGCCATTGGTAGCTTTAACTTTGATGAAACAGGCTTAGTATGGACTGAAAGCAGCTTGATTTGCTTAGATACCAAGCTGGCATCTGAAGTCAAAACCATGTTCCAAGAAGATTTAAAAGATTCGTATCTCTTAACGAAGCCCTAAGGCAAAAACTTCTCAGGATTCTTTAGTTTCCTTGGGAGATAGTCTTCTATCACGAAGTTTAAACCATGCAAACTTAACGCCTGTTGCTCTGCTCTCACTCCCATTTTAAGCATTTTGTTCAAAGCATCTTGCCAAGGTTTGTGCGCTTGAAAAAACGGGTCATTTTTAAGAGCATCCTGTGCTCTTTTCTTGTCTTGCTCGCCCAGAGGGTGAGTAGCCTTTTGCAAATCATAAATTTCAATATCTTGCGGCATCAAACCTAAATAGCTGGCTGTCGGCACACAGAAAAATTGGTTAATATGTGCAGCATTACCCGACCCAACTTTCAGTGTTCGATAAATATTGCCGATTCCATAAGGGTCACAGTCTGTGAAAGCATAAACAGGGATTTTTGCCGACTCAGAAAGTCTGCGCACAAAACGCCTGCAAGCTCTTGTAGGTACGCCACCCATGCTCACCAAAATGCAATTAGATTTTTTCCAGTATTTATGGCTCTGAAGACGCTGAAACATACCCTGTGTTTCTATGCACAAAATAAACTCGGCTTTAGTCTTGAACTCCAAATGTTCTACCCAAGAAGGCACAGCATAAGCGCCTGAACCAAACTTGGTGCAATCAATCGAAATCTTTTCACCAGATTCCAAATCTTTATCAATAACAACTAATTCACCAGCAACAGAACCACCATGTTGGTCCGGTACAAAGCGCAGCTCTTCTCGAGTGAGGCCTTCCATCGCAAACAACGCCTCGATATCATCCATGACGGTATCTGATTCAGGTTGTTCGTTAAAACGTGCATCGCCCCAGTTTTTAGATTGATAATAAGCATCTCGCTTTGTGGCAAAATCATCGCTCAGAACCAAGTCTCGACTGAGGGCCATCATCTTCAGCGTCTGCGCAAAAGTTTTGACCGTATTAACGCTAAGTGTTCTTTTTTTAGAACCCGTACCCAGTTCAAAAAATCCAATTTTATTATCATAACTAACATTGCTCAAAGAGCGCACGGGCATTTGTAGGCTCGGAGCTTTTTGCTTGGAGATTTCAGCATAAATCGCTGCCGCTGTTTTCTCAATGGCGCCTAGCGCATCTTTATTCGGACTTTTTTTGGCCATAATTTTTTTCCAAGATAGCAGTCAAATTTTCTACAGTTTTCTTCTTATCTGTAGCTGAAAGTTTTAAAATCTCTTGCAGAGCTTCCCCAATAGGGTTCAGATATTTTTCAATATAACCACGCTTTTTAGCTTCGTCTGCTTGGCGTTTCTGGTGTTTGAGATAGCGCTGCAATCGACGTCCAGCTTCTAAAAGAGCCAGTCTAAATTCTTTTAAGATTTCAGGATAATGTGCGATGGCTTCTTTAGATTCAGACGTATAAGGCACCCAAACAGAAGCCATATGCATCACTAAAACAACCGGACCTGTTGGCAAAGCACCTTTAGATTGATCTAGGCCGTAGGTTTTCCAAGGCGTTGCCATAGCTGCTTTCATCATCGCGCACGCTGAGGCCTGATATTGGAGTGGAACTCGGTTTGCATAGCGATAAACTTGCATCAGGGCATCTGATTTGAGGCCCTTGCCGTAAAACAAGCCGACTTCAACTTGGAACGGATTGCCCCGATAAACAAACGGCGGTCTGGTCACGGCTGTCACAAAATATTCTTCTTCTCGTGACGCAACGGTATTATCTTCGCCTGCTTCTAACTCATGCGTTTGGATCTGGGTCTTAGGCGTATCAAATAAAAACTCAGACTGACCTGCTTTGTCTTCTTTCTCTATCGGAGCGATCAACGCGACTTGCTCTTCAGCGTCCCACTTTTTCGACTCGACAAAAAGCCAGTAAAGCGCCTTGAGTAAGCTTTCTTCTCCGAGTGGAGACAAGCAGTTTGTTGGGGGTGGCAATAATTTGGTTGCCTGAATAGCGTTATAAAGCTTTTCAGCTTCAACCCGACTCACGCCTTGCGTTGATTTCGAAGCAGCAAAGCCTGATGCTTTTACAATTTCCTGCGCCGTGTTTTCAGATACGCGCGAAAATTCACTTTTCAAAAAAGCAACAATAGGCTCTTTCTTGACGTCTTGTAAGAGCTGCATCAGCAACCCAATTTCAACGCCATGCGGATGTCTTTTGATTTCTTCTGGTGCTTTTGGAAGCATGTTCATCAAACGAGGGAACGGGTGGCGCTTACCCTTAGGGTCGATATACAGAATATTGGCATGCGGATTCGATAAAGCAGTTTGACTCATGTATGACAAAACGCCATGGCGACCTTCTTTGTAAGCGCCTTCCATATGAATACTAATTTGAGTCCCAGAGGCTTTCTCCGCCCAAACAGGGTCTTTATTTTCTTTTTCTTTAATGATCTTGGGAGCGTTTTTCTTGGTGTCTATTTGCAGTTCAATCTCATGAACAGTGGCTTTAGGGCCTGTCTTGCTAATTACAAGAGCTGACTTACCTGTTGTCATTTGACCATACATAACAGCTGCAGAGATCCCAATCCCTTGCTGACCACGACTTTGTCTGAGTCTATGAAATTTGGAACCGTATAGAAGTTTTGCAAAGATATTACCCAAGTGGGTTTTCGAAATACCAGGGCCGTTATCTAAAATCGTGACACAGAACTGAGTTTCAGATTCAGCCGCAATTGTCACAGTGATTTCCGGCATTATGGCAGCTTCTTCACAAGCATCTAGCGAATTATCTACGCCTTCACGAACAGCTGTGAGCAATGCTTTGAGAGGGCTATCAAATCCAAGCAAGTGACGGTTTTTGCTAAAAAATTCAGAGATAGAAATCTCTCGTATGTTCTTATGGTCTTTCACGCGCCTAAGCTTAGCACAATCTTCCCCAATCAACCACAGGCCAACACCTGACTTTTGCAGCTTTGAGTAAACGCACATCAGGGTTAACTACTACAGGAGAGCCTACAACCTCGAGCATCGGCAAATCTGTATAAGAATCTGTATAAAAAGTAGAATCTGAAAAAGTAGCACCATTTAGACTAAGCCACTGCCTTGCCAATTCAACTTTTCCTGCTCCAAAGCACATAGGTTCTATAGGATTACCTGTACACTTACCAGCTTCGTCTATTTCCAGTTCTGTGGATAGACAGTGGCTAATTTTCAAGTCTCTGGCTGCACAGATTGCAAGTGGCTTTGGACTCGTCGTCAGGATCACAATTTGATCTCCAGATTGACGATGTTTTTCTAAAGCCTCCAAAGCACCTGGCCTTAAAAGGTGAGTAATATGGTTGTGATAAAACCCCTCTGCCTCTAACTCCAATGTTTCATAAGCATAGCCTTTTAACTGATAGATGGCTTGACGAAAATCTTGTTCAAGATTCGTAAAACCTAAACGATATTTCAAAAGTCCAAAAATCAAACTCAACAATTCTCTTTTACTGAGATGCCCAGCCTTCCACTGGAGACGAACCCATAAATGAGCAGAGTTAACAGAGATAAGAGTTTTATCAAAATCGAAAAATGCTACAGCCATTTTAATAAGTCCATATCAACCTGAAACGGAATTTTAAATTCGATTGGAACTGGGACGGTCTGCTCTGAGACAGTCTGATTAAAAACATGAACCATCAAGATTTCAAGGTTCACAACATCAGCGCAGTTATAAGCCAAAAGCGTTTCCAGGGCTTTTTCGTTTTTTGTGCGTTTATACTCGTTCCAAAGCCGAACAGCAAAAAAACCATCGACTTGCTTAAGGTCTCCCCGATCAATACCAAATCGTTTTTCGATGGCTTTGAGCCCACCTACATAGCCCAGTTTTTTCAGAGGATATCTCAAATCAATATGCTCATGATCGAGTTTCATACCGAAAAAGGCTTCAATAAAAGGCGCATCAAAACTTCGACCGTTATAAGTCACCAAAAATTTATACTTAAGAATATCAGTTTTGAAATCTTCTAAATTCTTACCGTTGACATAAGTATGAATCTGATTTCCGTCATAGAGCGCAATCGTCGTAATTTCATTATATTGTCGACTTAAGCCGGTCGTTTCTATGTCTACATAAGCAATATTGTTTCGAAATTCAGGAAACAATTGCCAAATGGGTTCGCTCTTCATAACTGCTTTATACTTAGATTTGAGTCTAGTGCAAATTGGAGTTTTGTAGTATTTTGGACATATGCAATTCGTAGCCAGTTTTTTAGGATTCAGCGCCATTGTCCTCGGTGCCATCGGTGCCCATGCCTTAAATCTAGGCGACTCAAGTCATAGCTTTGAAGTAGCTACCCGGTATCAGCTCATTCATGCTTTGCTCATGCTGTTTTTTGCGCATCAGCTCAAAAACAGATTTTCTTGGGGAGCGATCATAGGCGCTTCTTTGATTATTTCGGGATGCATGTTTTTCTGTTTGGGTATTTATTTGAAAGCTTTCACAGGAAATGCGTTCTGGGTGGAAGCTGCACCAATCGGAGGCATATCGTTTATGTTAGCTTGGGTTTGTGTGGGGTTCACAAAATAATGTCCACACAGAAAGAAACCGTCGAATTCATCCTTGAGAAACTCGGTCATCCTGGACGATTCACAACAAGAGCCATGTTTGGTGAGTACGCTCTATACGCTCATGAAAGAGTCGTTGCACTGATCTGCAATGACCAACTTTACGTAAAAATCTTACCTGCAAGCAGAGCCCTTGAAGAACTCTGCGAAAAAGATTCTCCCTACCCAGGTGCAAAACCACATTACGTAGTAAACGAGGAGCATCTGTCCAATCAAAGAGAGCTTCCAAATATACTTTTTGAAATAGAGAAGTCTTTACCACCTCTGAAAAAAAGAAGTTTTAGTTTTCCACAGTTTACTAGAGCGATTACTCCAAACAGCGCTTGATAACTCGTGTTACATCCAGATCATGAGCATTATAATCATCGTGTAAGAGATACAGAGTTGTCACTGTCTCATTCTCTACTTTACAACTTAGAACTTCCATCGTGTCATGGCCCCCATTTCGATAAGCTCTCTGCATCTCTTCAGCGCTCTGAGAAATGATTGGACACACGTCTTTTGATTGACCCACAAAACAAAACTCTATGTCAGACACCGAAGCGATTCCTCTGTAATAGAAGAAGCTTGAATCACGAAATCCTTGACCATGAGAATCGTCAAAACGATTTTTCCACCAAATTGATGTTTCAGCCATCGCAAAACTTGAAAATAGCAACAGCAGACTAAG
Organism: Myxococcaceae bacterium; assembly: GCA_037134495.1. Classification (GTDB taxonomy): domain Bacteria; phylum Myxococcota; class UBA727; order UBA727; family JABDBI01; genus AER2-1. The sequence continues at coordinate 3,415 of JBAXMC010000013.1, read as the reverse complement.
TAATTTTAAACTGTTCATGCCTCTCTATAGTCAAATCTAGCGAGGATTGGCTTGAGTGAACATTGTTCTTTGTGGTCCATTTTTCTTCTTGAGGAGTTGCTCAACCAATGAAATGAGTTCACAATCTGAGACGGACAACCAACGTTCACAGACTTTCATTTTATTCGCCGGAATCCACCATTTTTTAGCAGCACGATCCCAATCAACCCCTAGTCTGCGAGCTTCAAATTTTTCTTCATCTGAAGGGAAATACGTAACGTTGAGATTAACTCGATCCGCTTTAACAATCGCTTCTGCACGCGCGTTTTTCTCTGCCCGTTTCCGCTCTTCAATCAGAGGTTTATTAAGATCCTTTTTCAGGAGCCACCACTCATTTTCATACTCTCCAATAATTTTGCTTCGCCCAATTTTTTCACTTTTCTCAATTTGACTTCGATCATTTTTTTTATCTTCCTCAAATTTCAGCTTTTCCTTGTTTTGCTGTTCAGCAATCTCAAGCCGCTGTCGCTTAATACTTTCTTCACAATCTAAACAGAAATTGCGGCGATTTATTTGATCTCTATAAGTTGCCTCGCCACAAGAAGGACAGTTTTCAAAACACTGATCACATACAAAAGCCTGTGGATATTTGAATCCTATAGGAGGAGCCACCTCTGTAAGCAGGCTTAGATCAAACGATCTGTAACAATCGACACAAGGGCGATGACTACACACTTGGCAAATTTTACTCGATCGAAATTCTACTCGATAGGTTCCATTGTTATAGGCATCAATGACCTCATCCGCTCGAACTTCAATGAGTTGAATATTTTGTCTACTCAAAGAATTCGCTTTGTCTTGATCAACAGCATGCGTATGGAAAACTTCTAGAGCAACACAGTTTACTCCATTTTCAGTCAGCATCACATCCATTCTGAGAGGAGCTAAACGGCGCTCAACATGTGCTGCAAACCCTTGTGAAATCTGAAACTGCTTTGTACCTTGTACCCTTCTGCATGTAGGGCACTTCTCAACAAACGTCCATTTATCTAAGTAATCCGCGAGATACTGTTTAGCCAAAAGGTGTTCTGCAGACTCCGCACCACCTCCTCTGCAAGTACTCTCACCTCGGTGAGAAAAATGAGGTCTCCGGATATCACCTTTCCTGAGTGTTAAAAGTTCGTTGCATTCTAAACAGGTAAATTCTTTTCCTTTTTTTTTTCTGCTTTCTCTGCATGAACAACACGATCACACTCAACATCTATTGCGTAAGCATGTCCTTCGCAGCCCTCTCTGGAATCTTCCATGCCTGGCGATGTCCAAATTCCTGAAACCGTACTCTGCGCCAAGGTTTCTTCTGGTTTCAGCTCAATTGAGTCATACGCTTCAGTCTCTACCGTGTTTTCCGGTTGATATCGCTGAGTCGGATCCAAAAGTCGATTAAGTTTACTTCTTAACTCGATTTCGCTAGGTTCTTTGTTGGTAAGCAGGCTATTTAGCAATCCAACTTGATTTTGTTCACGAATTAATTTGCGAAGTTCACTAATTTTATCTTTGCGAGTTTTTATTGCTCTCTCAATAGCCGAGATCGGTTGTCTAAAGAAATTTCCATAGGCTTCTTTTCTAACTTTCGCCTTTTGTTCGATTTGACGAGAATTAGTAATCCCCTCAGCAATCGTGCCAAGCAAATGGCCCCAGTCCGTCAACCCGAAACTTTGTGCAAAATTAACAGATGCCATCAAACAGAAACACAAAAAAAATTTAATATTCATTTTTTAAATCCTATGAAACCACATATTACCTGGATGATTCAGAATTTCAAGCTCAGATTAAATCATTAATCATAAACCAAAATCCTCTGCTGGTCGATAACAAGTACTGATGTCTAAAATAATCAGTATCCTCGCATTTCTGTCATTCAACACCGTTTTAGAAGCTGCAACTCTCAATCCAAAGCTGCATCAAAGTCAGCCAGATGGAGGACTTATTTCAGCAACGGTCGATGGTATGAGTCCTAATCTAACTGTCAAGTTATACAACATGATAGCAGATAGAGATCAGAAACTGCTCGGGATAGGCACAGCGAACTCCCAAGGTTTTTTACAGTTCCCAAGCGTGTTCATCCTCAATAGAGATTCAAAGACTTTGCCAGGTAAAACAGGTCATTATGTCACACTGACAGCAGTCGATGGCAGTGGAAGATCTGTGACTCATGAGATTTGGCTTAATTAACCTCGGCTCCTAATTCCCATGGTGCAATGCAATGCGATTACCTTCGCTATCTAAAACGATTCCTCTGAATCCATAGGGGCCAATTGGGTGTTTGCCTTCCAATATTTTCCCACCCTGTTTCTCAGCCTGTTCCAGTGCATCATTGAGACGACCCTCCACACTCAAATAAACGAGAGGTCCATTTTTTGAAGGTTGAGCATCTGAAGATATAACAAGACATCCTCCAACAGTTTGATCATCATGTGGCAGCACAACAAAACTCATTTCTCCGTGTGTTTGTTTTTCGAGTTGTACATTCAAAACAGCGCCATAAAATAACAGGGCACGATCAAGATCACTCACTGGAATGTCGACCCAACAAATCGTATTTTTTATTTTTGTCATAGAGCGTACTATACGAACGAAACATGGTTTGAGCAACAAGGACAAGATACACATTTTTTCCGTTTTTTGTGTCAGAGCAACTTAAAAATGTCCCCTTTGTTCCCGCATGTTTTGGTTAACCATTTACCCGGTCCTGCCTGTGCCTACTGGCCCAGGTATGACCGGGCTGCCTACAATTATCGCCGCCGTTAGCGGCTTCCTCGTTTTGAACCTGTAAGGGCGAGCTTGTTAATGCTATCAGTCAAACAAATATTTGGGATCGAAATCCATATTGGAGGCTTTTAAAAAATCGATAATCTCATCCTGAAAACCAGATTTCTTATATAGGTATTGTCAGCAAAATAATGAAAACTCAAGGTCGCCCTTGCAGGGTCAAAACGAGGAAGTCGCTAACGGCGGCGATAATTGTAGGCAGCCCGGTCATACCTGGGCCAGTAGGCACAGGCAGGACCGGGTAAATGGTTAACCAAAACATGCGGGAACAAAGGGGACATTATGGATTTGCTGCTACATAAGAGAAGAATCAGGTTGATTTCCAAAAACGATTTCATTTAGCATGACTCTGCAAACACATGGTGCGTTTGCAAAAAGCTGGTTTCCCCAAACTTGAAGGGACGGGGAAGCCAGCAGCATATTACAGCCGAGAACACAAATAAACTCTCGGCTTCAAACTGTCAAATTTTGACAGACGGGAGAGTTATGTCTAAGCGAGCACAAGAAATTCTAATTTGGTTACGCAATCAGGAAACATCGGAAGTTTGCATTCGGCAGCAGACACTTGCAGACGAATTCAAATGCTCACGCAGGACCATCGGTCGGT
>JBAXMC010000012.1:0-25384 GCA_037134495.1 Myxococcaceae bacterium | reverse complement strand
CACCTGACTGAATCAGAAGAGGGTAGCCAATCAAAACTTGCGTGACTTCTAGATCTTCACAAAGTTTTAAAATGTGAGCAATATCTTCAGCACGGCTTTTGGGTGTTAAGATAGGCAAAGCGCGTGTGGTAATGAGAAGCTCATCACTGACCGCGAGACCTGTGCGTTTTAAGCCGAGATCGACTCCTAGAATTCGGCTCATGCGAGCTTAAACTGCATCGGCAAGAGAATATTTAAGTTCGTTTCTATGATTTCGCCTTGTGTATTACCCAAAATAATCGGCAAATCGGGTGCAAATTCTGCCAAAACTTGTCGGCAAAATCCGCACGGCGCAGCTGGAGGACTTGAGTCTGTGACAACAGCGATGGCTTTGAATTTTCTAGAACCTTTTGTGACAGCTGTAAAAACGGCTGAGCGCTCAGCGCAGACAGTTCCTCCTAAACTTGAATTTTCGACGTTTACTCCCAAGACAACTTCTTCGTTGTCTAAAAGCAAAGCTGCCCCGACAGAGAAGTTAGAATAAGGCGCATAAGCATTTTCACGCGCTTTCTGGGCGAACTGAATAAGATTTTGATTTTTTTTCATGATTATTGAATCGTAAATATACCTGTTTGCTCGCCGGGAGATCCTGAGAGCGAATGAACTTCATAAACACCACTTTTAGCATCTATAAATTTCAAAATCACTTCTAAACTTTCTTTGGGATGAAGTCCACTGTCTGATTGCAGAATGAGTCGATTTTTGATGAGTTCATACTGTCCTGCACTTTCGAGTGCACCTGCTGCATTTTTGGTTTCGAATTGAGTTTTTGAAATAAATTGCGTGCTAAATTGGTAGCCTTCAAGACCTGTAAACGAGTCTGTCCCTGAAGTCACAGTGCCTCTGAGTGTTTTGCCTGAAAGCGATGGAATTGTGATAGAACTCTCTTTTTGGCAAGCTCCCAAGCTGAAAAGTGCGAATAATAAAACGAGTCTCATGACTTTGTATTTAAGCGAAAAAGCGATTCTTTGTCAAACTACAATCCGATTGCAATTGGGCGGACTTTATTGGATGCTGCACTCATGTTTCTATTATTATTAAGTTTTTTTGCTCTCTGGAGCGGCCCTTGTTTTTTGATGTGGATGAAGCTTTCACAGAAAACTTTACGCATGGTTGACGTGACTGTTATTTCGTTGATTCTACTGCTGATTGTACTGCACGTGATTCCTGAAAGCATCGAACACTCCGGGTGGTGGGCTGTTGCAGCCGTGACTTTGGGGGCTTTATGGCCAGTGATCTACAAAATAGCCTCTCATTCTGATAATTGTCACTTGCAGCGTTCACTCTTATCTCTGGCATCTGTTGGCGTTATAACGCACACTTTGTTAGATGGTGTTGCGATTGCAGATAATGCTTATTTGGGCTTTGCGGTTGTTTTACATCGTTTACCAGAAGGCTTAGGCATTTGGCGTTTGGCGGAATCAGCTTTTAGTAAACACTGGGGTTATTTGGCGCTTTCTGTGATGATGCTTTCTACAGGAATCGGGTTTTTCTTTGGATCTCAGTGGCTTTCATATGCTTCTGATGCCTGGGTTGGTCTATTTGAAGGTCTGATGGCAGGTGTTTTATTGCACGTTGTATTTCATAAAAGTCATGTTCAAAACAGCCATACATAAAGCAGGCTTGCGTTCAACGCCTGCGCGCATTGCCGTATTAACGCTTTTATCGCAAGCCAAAAAACCCATGAGTCATGGTGAACTAGCTGACTGCTTGCAGGCGGAGGAATTTGATCGCGCAACGATATTTCGTAATTTAACGGATCTTACAGAAGCAGGGTTGCTTTCTCGAATTGACCTCGGTGATCATACATGGAGATTCGAGTTAAAGGCTCAACACCCGCATTTTGTTTGCACAGATTGTGGCGATGTAGCCTGCTTATCTGATAGTGATATTCAAGTGTCTACAAAATTAGCCACCATTTCAGAAGTCTTGTTGAAAGGCCATTGTGGAGAATGTCTATGAGTGAATTACCGTTGGGTCGCTTGTTTATGTTTGGTTTCGACGGTTATTCTCTGCCGAGAAGAGCTCGTGAGATTCTGGAAAAAGACCAGGCTTTAGGTGCTATTTTATTTAAACGCAATATTCAGTCTCGTGAACAAGTTTGTGATTTGAATGCTTCGATTCCAGGCTTAGTCTCAGTGGATCAAGAAGGCGGACGTGTTGCTCGTTTGAAAGGCATTTGTACAGATATTCCGCCGATGCGTGAAATCGGTGAAGCTGCGAGGTGTGATTCTGAATTGCCTTATAAAATTGGCTATCAAATGGGCCAGGAGCTTAAAACGCTAGGGTTTCATATCGATTTTGCGCCGATCATGGATGTCGACACCAATCCGAAAAATCCCATTATTGGTGATAGAAGTTTCAGCAGAGATCCAGATGAGGTATCGAGATTGGGTTCGCGATTTATCAAAGGTATGCAAGATGCAGGGATTTTTGCTTGTGCGAAGCATTTTCCAGGTCACGGTGATACAGACACGGATAGTCACCTCGATTTGCCAGTGATCACGCACAGTGAAGACAGAATTTCTCATATTGAGTTGCATCCATTTCGAGCAGCGATTGCGGCCCAAGTGGCTTGCATGATGACGGCGCATATTATGGTGCCTGCACTGGATCCTGTTTATCCTGTGACACTGAGTCCGACTATCTTGACGGGAATTTTGCGCCAGAAAATGGGCTATGAAGGCGTGATTGTCTCGGATGATTTAGAGATGCACGCAGTGGCTGATCGCTATTCGATTAGAGAAATGGTGAAGCTGGGTTTGCTCGCAGGCGTAGACTTGTTTTTGCTATGCAGCAAGCTGGACAAGACCCGAGAGGCAATAGACGCTGCACATGACTTGGTTGCTCGGGGTGAAGTGCCGAGAGAGCGCGTTGTGGAAGCGCTTACAAGATTAAAGCGTCTGACAATGGGCAACTAGAGCGCTATCTGTCATAAAGCCTAAATCTTCGCCTGTTCTGGTTCTGATTGTCGCACCTTGTTGTTCGACTTCTTTATCGCCAATTACCAACATGAGCGGGATTTTTGCCATCTGAGCATCTCGAATCTTAGCGCCTAGTTTATCACTGGTGCTTGGGACGTTCACTCTGAAACCAGCCTGTATCAAAACTTGTTCGAGTTTGCGTGCGTGTTCCAAATGTCTATCGGCAATCGTCAATATGCGTACTTGTTCAGGGGCTAGCCAGAACGGAAATGCACCCGCATGTTCTTCGATCAAGATTCCCATGAAGCGTTCTAGAGAACCTAATAAAGCTCTGTGAATCATAACCGGCTGTTCTTGCTGGCCTTCAGAATTCACAAAAGTTAGATGAAAGCGCTCTGGATTATTAAAATCGAGCTGTACAGTTGAGCACTGCCAAGTTCTATCTAAACAATCACGAAGCTTAATATCGATTTTAGGGCCGTAAAATGCACCGCCACCTTCGTCAACAGCATAATTCAAATCATGGCGCTCGATGGCTCGTTTCAAGCTGGCTTCAGCTTTTTCCCATTCGTGTAATTCGCCAACATATTTTTCAGGTCTTGTGGATAGATTAACTTCGAATTTATTAAATCCGAATTTTCTTAAAATAGTTGTCACGAAACCAATTACTCGATCTAACTCTTCGTCGATTTGGTCCCAGCGGCAAAACAAGTGGGCATCGTCTTGGGTAAAGCCTCGTACGCGCATGAGACCGTGCATGGTTCCGGCTAACTCATAGCGATAGACGGTTCCAAATTCGGCATATCGAAAGGGTAATTCGCGATAGCTACGTGGTTTATTTGCGTAAGTGAGAATATGAAACGGGCAGTTCATGGGCTTTAAAACGTATTCTTGACCATCTACGTCCATAGCAGGGAACATGCTGTCCCTGTAGAACTCCCAGTGACCAGAAGTTTTCCATAGATCTGATTTGGCAATGTGCGGCGAAAAGACCATCTCGTAGCCGTGTTTGAAATGCATATCACGCAAATAATCTTCGATAGCCACACGCATTCTGGCGCCTTTAGGTAGCCATGTGACGAGACCAGGGCCAATTAGTGGGTCTGAAACAGAGAACAAATCAAGTGCGGGACCGAGTTTTCTGTGATCGCGTTTTTTTGCTTCTTCAAGTTTGAAGAAATAAGCGTCTAGCTCTGTTTGAGAAGCAAAAGCTACGCCTGAAATACGTTGAAGCATTTCACGATTTTTGTCGGCCCGCCAATAAGAGCCTGAAACGCCTGTGAGTTTAAAAACGCCGATTTGACTGGTGTCAGGCAAGTGAGGGCCTCTACACAAGTCAATAAAACCACCGTTTTGATAAATTGTGACAGTCTCGCCGGGGATCCAATCTAAAATCTCTTGTTTGTATTTCTGACCGAGTTTTTGAAACAGAGGGTAAGCATCTGCTTTAGGTATTTCGCTCTGTTTAAACGGCTCAGCAGACTTGATTATCATCGCCATTTCAGCTTCTATTGTAACCAAGTCTTCTGGGGTGACAGCACGGCCAATATCAACGTCATAGTAAAAACCGTCGCTGTGATCTTTGGGTCCCATGGTGATCTGAGCGCCTGGGTAGAGCTTGATGATGGCTGCGGCTAGAACGTGTTCGGCGCTGTGGCAAATCGTATCATGGGCATGCATTGGTAGGCACGGCCGGTATCGAACCGGCGACCCCTACCATGTCAAGGTAGTGCTCTACCACTGAGCTACGCGCCTGCGTGTGGCAAGAGACCAATCTTTGAGGAGGTTGTCAACGGGGGAGCTTAGGGTGTTTCTGAAAAACAGAAGAGATATGCAAATATGCTTAGTAAACAATAAGCGGCAATTCGCATTCCAAATCTAAGATTAGATTGATCTAAATTTTCAATGCGAGTTAATGCTAAATATTCAGGTATAAATGCTTTTTGGGTTATCAAACCATGAACCATGTGGTCTATAATCGTACGACCGCCTGTAATGGGTGTGTCGTGAGGTATGGCTCCAGCTTGAACAGCCGTCACGAGAACTTGGCCGAAATGCTCTAAAACTTGCCTGTTGGTAGGGTAAATAATCGTCAGTCTCAATACTCTGGCAGCGCCTTCCGTTACTAATTCAGCGATTGCAGCAGAGCCTCTCGCAAACGGTGCTCCTGCTGCTAAGTGATAATGCAGTTGACCCAAAAGAATATGAGGATTTCCGCGTTGTTCTAAGAGTTCTCTGAAAGCATTGCGCGCGGCTTCCAAGGCAGCAGCTATGTTATCAGCGTGGAAAATAGCTGAACCCGGGAGATGGACAGTTGCAGGGTTCGTGCGACGATCTACAAAGTAAGTGAATCCGTTTCCAATAGCATTGCTACCAAGCTGGCCAAATCTGAACAGATCATGCTTAGGAGCATTGGGGTTTTGCGTGTAACCATGCACGAGAGTGTAAGTCGCATCGCTTCTTGGAATGTATCTATGAGGCATGGCATCTGGATGGTTGTTTAAACAGTCATTCAGCGATAAGATACTCAAACATGCAGTCAAAGGGTAGCCTCCCAGTGGTGTAGCCATATCTATACCATGAGGTCTACGTTGTCCGAAGTATCCTGCATCCGGGTCTCGATCCTGTATGGCAGCTTCGTGACGTTGTCTTGCTGCTATTTCCAGTACTTGATCAAATATGTCGTTCAGTGGCACTCTTCTGGCTTGTTGTTGAGCAATAAGATTAGCTATTTCGGTTATGAAGCGCTCTCTGTTGTCATCAAAATAACCGGCATGCAGTGTGCCAGATAAAAAAATGCAATTTAATATTAATTTAATCGATTTCATTTAAGGCAATATGGCATTTTTTAGGACAATTTCAAGTGGTGTTCCTTCTACTCTAGAGTCGTATGGAATCTCTTAAGGCTTATAACTATAGTGATAATGGCCATGATGACTAAGACAGAAATATGAAAAATCACATACTCTGTGCCTCCGCCCTTGAGCATGATATTTCGTAATAAGCCCATAAAATGGGCCAGGGGGTCAATGCTTGAAATCCACCGAATAGAGCTAGGCATGTTTTCGATGGGGAACATAAGCCCTGAAAACATGATCATTGGAAAAATAAACAAGAAACCTGCCAGCGTTGCTTGTTGTTGGTTTTTGCAAAATGTAGAGATTAAGCAACCTAGTGCAACGGCTGTGCATACGAATGCTAACGCAGCGAGTAATAAAACCCAAAGTGAACCACGCATGGGTACTTTAAAAACAAACACAGCAATGCCTAGAATAAATGGAAAATTAGAGATTCCTAAAAGGACATAAGGGATGGTTTTACCGTAAATAATTTCAGAACGAGAAATGGGCGCTGAAATGAGCATTTCAAATGTTCCCATTTCTTTTTCTCGGGTAATCGAAATATTGGCCAATACCATTGTTGTAATAAGCATGATCATGCACATGATCCCAGGAATCATGAATGCAGAAGTTTCTAAATCAGGATTAAATAAGACCCGTTGTTCAATTAAAATCGGAGGTTCTTGGATTTTTCCTGCGGTTTGTTGGACAATTGCTTTTAAATAGCCATCGACAGAAAGAGCTTTGGTAGCGTTTACAGAATTAATTAAAAGCTGGAGTTTTGCATCACCTCTGCCTAATGCTTTGGTAAAGCCTCCTGGTGGTGGGATTAAAACAGCGTCAGCTTGACCTGATTTGATTTGTTCAAAAGGGTCTGTTTCGGGTCCAACAGCCGGAACAAACCAGCCGCTAGCAATGCTTTTCTCATAGATATCTCGAAGGACAGTATCTGTGGAATCCAGTTGAACAGCGAGCTTAATATTTTTAATCTCTGTGGATATAGCAAAACCAAATAACCCGAGTTGGATCATAGGCATGAATACGAGCATGGCTCTGAGGCGTGGATCTCGTAAGCTCTGAGTCAGTTCTTTTTTGATAAACCCTAAAAGTGTCTGATTCATGGTTCCAAATCTCTCTTGAATTTACGTTTTCCAAGGCCAACTACAAAAATTGTAAACAGCGTTAGACCTAAGAAAGGCTGCCAAAGTTGCAAGAAACTCGTGCCTTCTAAAAAACTGTCTCGAGAGATTTGCATGAACCATCTGGCAGGAAGAATCATGGTAAAATACTGTAAGAATTTGGGCATGCTTTCGATGGGAAAGATAAACCCAGAAAGTAGTTGAGTTGGAAGCATGCCACTCATCATGGCCAGTTGCATGGCTACTTGTTGGTTTCGAGTAATAACTGAGATTAAGAGTCCTTGAGCCAAGTAAGCGGCCAGAAAAATAAGAGCTCCTAAAGCAAAAACGCCATGACTGCCAACAAATGGAACCCCAAAAGCAAATCGGGCAATAAAGTAAATAAACGTAATCGAGATAATCCCTAGCAAACCATAAGGCGCGAGTTTACCGATAATAATTTCAAGAGGCTGTATTGGAGTAGATAAGAGTAACTCCATGGATCCGTTTTCATATTCGCGAGCAATCGTGAGCGCTGTTAGCAAAATAGAGAGAATACCCATGACCATGACGTTGAGGCCTGGGATGACAAACCACTTGCTGTTTAATTCTGGGTTAAATAAGTATTGCGGCTGGATTTCATAAGGAGGTTTGGCTTTCAAATTAGTTAGGCGTTCGTTGGCGATAGTTTGAATGCTGCCTAAATATCCTAAAATCGGAGCAACCACTGAACTATCAGAGCCATCGATTAAAATTTGAACGCTGGTTTGTCTGCCGGCTAATAAGTTCTTCTCAAATCCAGAGGGTATGATTAAAGTCGCGCGAGCTTTTTCAGAAGTTAAATTGTCAATGGCTTCGATCGGTGAGGCGACAAGATGAGGAATAAAGTAATCTGAACTGCCGAAAGTATCAAGAAGTCTTCGAGAACTCATAGAGTGGTCTGAATCACTGACAGCCAACTTAATATCTTTGACGTTAAATTCGATGGCAACACCGAATATAATTACCATAAAAATAGGTAGGCCAATTGCTGCCCCTAAAGTGAAAGGGTCTCTGAAGACATGATAAATCTCTTTTTTGGCAACAGCTGCTGCTCGGCGAAAAACAAATGATTTCATAACTGCCCTTCTACACATCGGATAAATACATCTTCTAGAGATGGCTTAATCGATTTGATATGAAATTTGGCCTCAAAACGGGGTCGTTCTTTCTCCCAAAGATTTAAATTTTCAATGGAAGCATGAAATCTCAGTCCATAAGGTTCAAAAAAAGAGAATATAGGGTCTTGATCCATAGAGAGTACTTCTTCGAATGTGAGTTTACTCTTGGGATCAAACTCAAACATGTGGCCTTGAAATGCCTGTGCTTTTAAACCATCTGGGCTATCTAAAGCGATGATTTTACCGTCACGCATTAAGGCGATGCGTTCGCATTGCTCTGCCTCGTCCATATAGTGTGTAGTTACGAAGACTGTTTTGCCTTGTTTGGCCAATTTCTTAATTAAGTTCCAGAAACGTTCTCTTGAAGCAGGAGAAACACCTGCTGTCGGTTCATCCAGAAAAATGATTTCTGGGTTATGCAGCAAAGCTGCGGCGAGTGATACTTGCTGTTTGATGCCTCCTGGTAGATCTTGAACCATGGTTTCGAGAGGTTTATCGAAAGAAATAAACTCAAAAAGTTCTTCGCGTTGTTTCAAATAAGTTTTTTTATCTAATTTTCGAAGCGCTGCAATAAAATCGAGATTTTCTCCCACTGTAAGGTCGTTATACAGGGTGAATTTTTGTGACATATAGCCAACTTTCTCTTTTCCAGGGACTAAAACTTCTCCAGAAGTGGGTGTGAGTAGTCCACAAAGTACTCGAATCGTGGTTGTCTTACCGGCTCCGTTTGCACCCAGAAATCCAAAAATTTCGCCTTTGGCTACTTGAAAAGAAACATGATTAACGGCAAAAAAATCACCGAATTGAACAGTTAAATCTTTGACATCAACGGCGTAAGAATAACTCATCAAAGTTTTTCGCTCCAGCGCTTTCTAGTAAATGCCTTGGTTCACCGTCTGCAATAACAATGCCACTTTCTAAAAGGTGTACGTGTCCGCAACGTTCAGCTTCATCCATATAGGCGGTTGTTAATAAAATTAAGATATCTCGGTCGGCCAATCGATAGAGCAGATCCCAGAATTCACGGCGACTAATAGGATCTACGCCATTGGTCGGTTCATCTAGTAAAATAATTTGAGGTGACCGGAGGAGGGCACACATGAGACCCAGTTTTTTGTACATACCGCCTGATAATTTTCCCGCTGGACGGTCTGCGAAATCTGTCAGACGCATCATGTGCAAAAGTTCTTGTCGTTTTTGTAGATAAGAGTCTTTTGGGATGCCATAGAGTTCTTTGAAAAAATCCAAGTGTTCAGCAATAGACAGATCTGCGTAAAGACTCTGTTGTTGAGGCATGTAAGCTATTTGAGAACGAATCGATTCGAAATCAATGACGTTGTTGTTTTGGATGAATTCGATTTGTCCTGAGCTTGGTTTAAGTAAGCCAAGCAGGAGTCTCATGAGTGTTGTTTTACCGGCCCCTTCGGGTCCAATAATGCCGTGCATGGATCCAGGCTTAAAATCAAAAGAAACGCCGTTTAGGGCTGAGACGTTTTTGAAATTTTTATTCAGATTTGTGACTCGAATTTGAAACCTCACCCCTGACCCCTCTCCACCAAGTGGAGAGGGGAAGTTGTTCTGGTTTCCAAGTCCCTCTCCAGTTGCTGGAGAGGGATTTAGGGTGAGGTATCCGCGTTTCGTCATAACTTGATTTCAATCGTCATGCCTGGTTTCAAAATTTCTTCTTCGTTTGACCCTAGAAAGCTGACTTTAACTCCAAAAACCAATCGTGTTCTCTCAGACTGAGTTTGAACGTTTTTAGGTGTAAATTCAGCTTCTGAGTTGATTTTTATAATCGTTCCTTCAAATTCACGACCAGGAATTTCCGGTACGACGCCTTTTACTTTCATGCCAACACTCAGTTTTGAGACCTCTTGTTGAGGGACATAAATATAAGTCCAAATGTCTTTAATATTAGCCAGTGTGAGCAATTTGATTCCTGGGCCAACCCATTCTCCAGGTTCATGATAGCGACTTAAGATCGTTCCATGAATGGGTGATGCAATCGAGCACCATTTGACTCGCAAGTCAGCTTCGTCTTTTTTGTTCTTGACCTGGTCTATGGTGTCTTGCGAGACCGTTCCAGATTTGAATAGGCGTAAATTGCGATCGTAATTTTGGTTGGCTAGGCGAGAAGCAAGCGTAAAATCTTCACAAGATAGTTTGATAAGTTCTTGGTTTGCTGTCACGTGATCGCCTTCACGGAAAGAGACAGAAGCGATGGTTGAAGGCAGCTGAGCTGATAGATCTATTTGGGTGGCTTCTAATGTTCCAGCGTATGAAAAGTCTTTTGGAGTCAAAATAAGTTTGATGCCAAAACCGACTAAGCTAAGCAAAACCAGTCCAATTAAAATCTTACGGGTTTTCATGAGAGACTTCCTTTCCTGACAGAGCCATGAGTGAAACCAGTTGGTTTAAAATCTGAGCGTCAATACGAGCAGCATTCACTTTAGATTGTAATGCTTGATTATTAGCGCTTTGAACATCGGTCAAATTACTTCTTCCGGCTTTATACGAGCTGTAGTAGAGCTGAGCGACTTCGGCAGATTTCAAAACATCTTCGGTGGCGAGTTGTTTTTGCTCATCAAGGCTTGAAAGCATATCGTGAGCTTTCTCAAAATCACGATTAATATCTGTTTGTAGCTGTAAGGCTCTGTGTTTAGCAGCTAAAGCTTCTCTTCTTTTGGATGCCGCTAAATGCCATGTTGGATCGCCAATATATAGCGGTATCGAGAGAGTGAGACCAATCGTGTTTTGATTAATTTGGTTGAGTACGGGACCGTTTGGGTAAGCAAGAGTAGAGCTCGCAAAAAGTTGAACCGTTGGAAACAGTTTGGCGGTCTGAGCTGAAGCTGAGCTGGTCAGAGATTCTGTCATGAGACGCAGGCTCTTAATCTGGGGCTGTTCTTTAGTTGGAGCAGAGAGTTCTATTGATTTTAAATGGGCCAGCGTGATTTGAAGAGGCTCTAATTTTCTATCTTCAAGAGAATTTATAGCCAGCAAGGCCGTTAAGTCTTTTGAAAACAGTGCTAGTTCTGCATTTTTTTGTTTGAGCTGTAATTCGAAACCTAAGACCTGCCTATTGGATATAAGTTTATCTAACTGAGTGCCGGCGCCTGCTTTAAAACGATTTTGGACATCGTGTTGCTGAGATCGTGCGAGTTCTAAAGAAGCAGTGACTAAATGCAGTTCTTCTAAGGCCAATTGAACACGAATATAGGCGAAACGGGTAGCAAATAAAATTTGAAGTTTTGTTGCTGCATAATCTTGCTTCTTGGCTTCTTTGAGTTTCTCTAATGCTTGAAAGTTTTTGATCGAAGCAAAGGTGTCCCACAATGTGTAATTGAGTGTTGGCCCAACGCTATAGTTGTTGTGATCTCCGAACGTAACTTTTTGAGTTCCTGGAGGTCCGATTGCAAGTGAGGGTAGGGTGCTTAAGTAGGTATAGTTGCCTTGAAGTGATAATTTTGGAAAGAGCCCTGAAAATCCAGCGTTTTCTTGTTCTTTGACAACGTCAATGTCTATTTCTGTCGCCTTGAGGCGATCAGACGTCTGAAGAGCTAACTGCTCGGCATTTTGTAAGCTGAGTTCAAGGGTGGCTGATTGAAGTCCGATGCTGATGGCGCAAAAAACGATCCAGATTCTCATGTCTGGTATGTATTGACTTCAAAATGATTTTGGCGAAAAAGCACGCATGAAAAAAAATATCTTCGCTGTTTTATTCTGTTTTATCTTCGTCACATCTCTTTCAGCCTATAATATAACTGAGGCCAAGAAGGCAGCAGCTGTAGCAGGCGGTCAAATACTCACCAGTTTGCTTTTTTTAGATAGAAACCAATTCGAACCTAAGTTTTCAGCTCAATTTGGTATTGGGCTTCATGATCCTGTTGTTTCTGTGAGTAGTCTATGGCTTCAAGATCGTTATTTGGGGGACAAAACAGCGCATTCTTCTGCGTTAACGCTGGTCAATAGAATCGTTGCGCAGCAAGTTGCTCAGGAATTTAATACGACTGAGAGTATGGGTTATTTGGTAGCTGCTGCTATGAATATCGGAGGCATATGGAGGCTATCAGAGGGACCTGTTAAAACAGCTTTGATCGACTACAAACTTTGGGGAGCTCTGGCTAATATGGTTGAGCAAAGGTTTTTAGAGGCAGCGTTTACGCCCGCAGTGGCTCAATTAGGAACAGGTATTGTGACCGGAGGTTTGAGCCTCAGTCTTGCTAGCAGGAATGATGTTTCGCATATCCGAAACGCTTTTGTTATCGAATCGGGTATCAGGGTGCTCCCTGGAATACTTGGAATATGGGCGCCTGCGGGTTTTGTGCAACATGCGACTAATTTGGCATTAGGTATCCCTGTGATTGCTTTTGGAAAGAGTATGCAACAAGGTGCTAAAAAAGAATTTGTAATGGCTACAGGTATGAGTTTTGGTATTAGCAGTGTTTATACTCTGATGAGTGTTTTGCTGCAAAAAATCGAAAATTAGGGCTTGCAAATTGATTTCTATTTGATATAAGAGTGGGATGTCTTTCATGTGTTTCAATAAGCGCCGTTATCTTAAACCCGACAGGGTGAGGTCGCTTGTTGTCTGCATGAAGTAAGTAAAAAGATAAATAAGCAAAAAAGACCCCGCCCTTTCGTAACAGAAGGAGCGGGGTTTTTGCATAAACGGAGTTGGAAATGAAAAGAATAGTTTTAGGACTGGTTTTAATGGTGAGCTGGCAATCGCTGGCGAATAATACAAGAGAGCCAGATATCTGCACAGATGAGACTTGGTGGGTTTCTCGCTTGGCTTCAAGTGGGTCACAGATAGCTGTTGTTTACTTGTTGCCTAGCTATGGTATTGGGTCTGATATCAAATTTGGTCTCTATTTTTCTGCGGGTATGGAGAATCCATGGAAGACGGCTTGTGTGCTTGTTCCGATTGGAATCTGGGGAGGGGACCCTGTTGCTCTTTCTGTTGCCTTTTCGTTGTTTAACAGAGGCATGGCTTTGACAACGCTTCACCAAGATCTTGGGTTGCATAAATGGATGGCTTTTGGAGAAGTGGCTTTATTGGATCTTGCTGCAGGACAGATTCCGGGTTGCAAAAAATTCAAAGATACAAAATGGATGGCAGCGGTTGGCAATAGTTTGGAAAATGCATTTGGGCCATTGGCTGCCGGAGTTGTCGTTGCACTTGTGCCTTGGACGGGTGCTTTGGGTGACACAGCGAGCAGTGAATTTTCAGAAGAATCAGGGATGCGAGTGATTCCAGGGTTGTTTGACTGGAACTTTGAGCCAGCATCCTTGCAATATACGGTATTAAGTGGAGCATTTTCATCTTTCTTGTATGCTATGAGTCATCAAATGATGACAATTGAAGGGAATTCGCTGATGCATAATTTGGCTTCTAGTTGGACGGGCGCAGCAGCCATGAGCTTTATGATCAATACGCTGGTAGCTGGGACCAAGTGGGTTCATCAAATGCTGAATGCATGATAGGAGGAGTGCAACATGAAAATAGGTTTTTGGTCATTGTTCGCGCTTGTGACGGGTAGTCAGATTGGATCTGGGATCTTTATGCTCCCAGCCAATCTGGCTCCTTATGGAGTGTTTAGTTTGCTTGGTTGGATTGTTTCTGGTGTGGGTGCGATTGCATTAGCACTGGTATTTGCCAAACTTTGTGGTTGGTTCCCAAAAACGGGTGGCCCCCATGTTTATGCACAAGAAGCTTTTGGGCGTCAGGTTGGTTTTTTTACCGGCTGGACCTATTGGGTTGTTTCTTGGGTGAGCACGACGGCTGTGATTGTTGCCAGTGTGGGTTATCTAAGTCCGTTGTTTGGACCGTTTTTACCCAATGAGATGCTCACTTGGCAAATTGTTATCTTGGCTCTTGTTACTTGGCTGAATTTACAAGGCGTTTATGCTGCGGGTCGAGTCGAGTCTGTTTTAACGATTATTAAATTCTTGCCTCTGATTATCCTGCCGGCTTTGGGAATTATTTATTTTAACGCAGAAAATATCCAAATGACAGCTGCTGTTGCTGCAATGCCTACATCGATCAAAATGAGTCATGTAATTTTGTTAACCTTGTGGGGGTTTATTGGCTTAGAATCTGGTACCACTCCGGCGGATTCTGTTGAAAATCCAAGTAAAACGATTCCCAAAGCGATTGTATTTGGAACGATTGCTGTTGCAGGGATTTATTTATTCAACAGCATTGGGATTTTAGGTGCGATGCCAAGTTCTGAACTGGCTCAGTCAAAAGCTCCTTATTGTGATTTGACTCAGCATCTTTTTGGAGGTCAATGGTACTTATTGGTTTCTTTGATTGCTTCTGTGCTCTGTTTGGGGACTCTGAATGCTTGGGCCTTAGCGAGTGGGCAGATTGCTTTGGGCTTATCTCAGGATAAGTTAGTACCGGCATTTTTTGGAAAGACGAATAAGCATCAAGCGCCTTATGTGGCTTTATTGATCAGTGCTTTTGGGATCCTGCCGCTTTTGTTTTTGACCACTCATACAACTTTGGCAGATCAAATAGCAATGATTATTGATTTCTCTGTCACGGCGTTTCTGTTTGTTTATGTGGTAGCTTGTTTGGCTTTTTTCAAAATCCTACGTAAGCAGGAAAAACAGTCTATTGTTTCATGGATCTATGGCTTGATCGCATTGTGTTTTTGTCTGTGGGTTTTGTCTGAGACCAGTTTGAGAACTCTTGGTGTTGCTGCGTTGTTTACGCTGAGCGGGATCCCTGTTCTATTCTTGCGGCTTAAAAATCAGAACTGAGCTGTTGCTCGGTTATGCCGATTAATTCCGCAGTGCATTTTTTTTCACCGGGTTCTGTTCATATTTTTCAGGACCCCTATTCTTCGGAGAAGCCAAATCAAGAAGTTTTAGATTGCTTCGAACCTAGAGCTATTTCTCAAGCTGTTTCTTACCCTGAACTTTCACTGAAAGAACTTTACGCTCAAAAAGATTCTCTAAAAAGCCTAACAGCTTCAGAGTTGATCCATTTTTGGGAGAATCTTGGCAGAGCAAAAGCAGATGCAGAGAATAGCTTTTTCCGTTTTTTTAGTTCTACAAAACCAGAAGAATACTTCGATGAAATCGTCCCTAAGTTGTGTGATGAAATCGCCGATCGATTTATTTCTAATCGTGCCACCCAATCTGGAACGGAATATCTTTTTTGGATTTTAAACGACAAGTTAACCTCGCATGTTATCAAAAGAATATTTGAGAAAGAAGGGCAAGTATTCGAGCGTTATCAAAATGCTAAACAATCCGGATTGAAACTCGAACGATCTGAAGAAGCCAAATTATTTCTCCGTTATGTTTTTGGAGACAATAAGAAAATCATCTCTCGATATGAAGAAGCTAAAAAAACAGACTTTCAAATCGATCCCATTTTTGCTGTGGATTTATTTAGAAGCAAAAATGGCAATGATGTTATTAATTTTCTTCAGAAGATTCGCTCTGCAGGCATAGATTACCAGCACTTATTTACGATGCCGGGATTTGAGGAAAATTGTTTCCATCAGTTATTCAGAGAAAAAATTCATTCTTATGAGTCTATTCGAAGCATCATGATTTTGGCTGCGATTTCAGGAGTTGATATCGATTTTCTATTGCAGCAAAAAGATTTCATGAAAAAAACGCCTCTAGATTATACGAGAATGCATTTTGAAATTGGCAAAGAGTTGTTTTCTGCAGAATATAACGCTTTATTAGCAGAAGCTGGGATAGGAAAAGAGTTTTATTCTACTCTACATGGTTATAGATTGGCTTCGTTGCAATTTCATCCTGATAAAGCAGGTGTAGCTGGAGAAGCTAAGTTTAAGCGTTTGAGCGAATTGGCCGAGAAACTCGGGATTAAGTAAAGGTTAGGGTTGGAGACGAGCTTATGGCTTCTGTAGATTAACAGGTATTTCAGTGCTTAATCCGTGAAGTCCTTTGTACTTTTTTGAGTGTTGTTCATATAATTTGATCCCATTATAGGCAGCTATCAGTTGAACGCTGGCCTTATTGTGAGACAAAGCAGCCAGTTGATAAAGGTCTCTGATATTGGGTTCTATCTGACGAACGCGTTTTTGTTTTTTGTCTGTCGTGCTTTGTAGCCAGTTTTCGAATGCTGAATTAAATATTTCAAAACGTTTATCAACTGCTATAGCCGACCAAGAATTTTCGAGACCACGGGTGCTTCGTGTCAAAGAACGAGCCACGTCATCAGCAGACATGTCCGGATTTGTACGTAAATCTTCTATGACTTTGTCATAAGCAATGCCATTCCAAGAAACGGATTCTTGAGAAAATGAGATTGCAGTCGCATGATTATGCCAGAGTTTGGCGGTATTGATTCGAGCCATGTAACAAGCATCATAGGCAACGACATCAATGAATCCAATATCTGGGAGGACACCTAGAAGCTCATCATTTGTTATTGAATCATCACTTCCCTGATCATACATCGCCTTATTTCCGGAACCATGCCCCCAAAACGATAACAGGTAGTGCTCAGCTGGGTAGTTCGTTTTTGACCAACGCACAAATTGAAGCAAGGTTTGTGGATTTCCTGTGTTTTGTTTTCCTAGCTCAACAATGGCGTTTCGAGCATTATCTCGCATGCTTTGATTAACTCTGAATAAAAGAGCTCCTTTTTTGCGATCAGAAAATGCTAATACCTGAATATCTTTATTAGAACCTAATACCGAAAGTTCTTTTTCTAAATCGTTCTTCACGCTCGCTTCCAAGTCATTTTCCCCTGCCATGTAAACCATAATTGTCCATTTAGAACGCGCAGGAGAGAAAAGGTTGAACGGATTTGAAATAAAAAAAGCAGATAGAAGTATCGCTGTGAATAATTTGTATTTTCCCACATTCTTATTGTCTCATAGTTTTGCTCTATTTATTACGTTAAATTATTGTTCTTTCAAATTAATCGGACAAACGCATAATGCATCTGCTCTGGCATCTGTAATTTCCTGGCCTAATCCTCGTTTGGCGCGGCGGGCATCTACTTTGTCTTGATAGTCCATCTGAACTTCTGGCGCATAGAGAGACGTTTGTTCAAAGGGTCTTTGGCCTTCAGAAAGTAAACGCCCAGAATTAGGCATGAAGCAACTTAATAATGGCGCCAAATTAGCCGTTTTTTCGCGTGATGGTTGTTCAATCAGAGCGTTAACTAAAAGATCAAAAGCTTGTCCAATCTTACCTGAACTCATGAACTGCGTAATTTGTTGTTTTTGAGATTCACCTGACTCTCCTGAACCCGCTTCGGCGGCTGCCTTGAAGCCTTTTAAAACAAAGCGATTTAGAGTTTCACAAAAGCGTTCCCATCTAAAATCGACATCGCGCTCGGCACCCATTTCGACATTTGCATGGACATGAAAGATATAAAAACGCCAGAAGTCAGAAGGCAGCGTTGATAAAGCTTCTGCAAGCCAAATGCCTGTTCCGGTAGATTTAGAGCAGATGCCTCCTTCATAAATAAATACTTCGTTGGGGGCCAGATTCCAATTGTCTGTAGAATAGCCACGATTGCTGGCCATGAGTAGAGCTGGGAAAAGAGCTCCATAAAAAGGCGTTCCGTCCATGCCTAGAAAAAAGTGTTTATGAGTACTCGAATCTTTCCAGTAAGCTTTTTCAAGTTCGCGGCTTTGCTTTGCCAACATAGAGACTTTGGCTAACAGAGAATCCACCCAAGAATAAACCGATTTTCCAGGCAAACTTGCCAGTGGAATACCCCATTTCGTATCTCGTGAAATACAAACGGTTTTATTTTCTAAAAGCGTACGTTGAATGCGTTCACAGACTTCTGCGATGTCTTTTTCAGGAGCTTTCGCAAGATTTGTTAGCTTGTTTTTAAATAAATCTAACCTAAAGAACAAATGTGGTTCTTCTCTGAATTCGACAGTACCTGAACAGACAGCACAGCGGCCGTCGATGACTTTTTCGGACTCTACAAGGCGGGCACAATCTTTTTTGTTGTTGCACTGGTTTCCATAGGTTCTGCCAGCACAATAAGGACAAGTGCCTTCTAAAAATCGGTCGGGCAAATGCTGCTCACAATGGGTGCACCAGGCGATTTTTGAGTGCCTTCTATGATGATTTCTCGGGCTTTCAAATCATCGACAAACTCACTGACAAACTGAGCATGAAAAGGGTCTCCAGTCCGGCCAAAATAATCAAAAGAAAGTTCAAGTTGAGCCAGTAATGGGAGCGTGGCTTCGAATTTAGAATCTAATAATTCTCTGGGTGTTGTTCCATAACCACGAGCAACATATTCAGTTCGTGCACCATGTTCGTCTGCTCCACAAAGATAAAAAACTTCGTGGCCTTGAAGTCTGTGAAATCTGGCGCAAACATCTGCGAATAACATGGGAACACAGTTGTGAAGTCCAGGAACATCGTACAAATAAGGCCAACCGGCACTGACAAAATGACGCATCAGTTTAAACTCTCCTGTAAATAGCTGCAGATATTTCTCGAAGTGCTTCGCAAGCAGCTTCGATGTCTCTACGGGTATTAGACCAGCCGAAACTAAATCTAACAGTGCTTTGCTTTGTGAAAGGCGCACAGTGAAGACCTGTTCGAACACAGATACCAAATTTTTTACCCAGCATCTGACCTACTTCACTCGGATCTAAAGAAGCTAGATTAATGGAGGTAATTGCAACTTTTTTTGCTGCCTCAGGTCCATAAACCTTAATATTTTCTATGTTGTTAAGTTGCTCTACAAACAAATTTGTTAACTCGAGTTCGTGAGCTCTTATTTTGTCGACGCCTGTTTCTAGAAGATATTCTACACCGCCTAGTAACCCTGCCAGACCTATCATGTTGGGTGTGCCAGATTCATAGCGTTCAGGTCGTTCAAGAGGCTGTTCAAGACTGTTTGAGTGAGATCCATTGCCGCCTTCTCGCAGGGGCTTTAAGTCTAAGTCAGATCTGATGAACAGGCCGCCGGTTCCCGTGAGTCCAAGTAAGCTTTTATGGCCGGTGAATACAAAAATATCAACGCCGAGTTCTTTAATATCAATAGGAATAGCACCTGTGGTCTGAGATCCATCAACGAGTAAAATAATATTTCGCTCGCGTGTTATTTTTGAAATTTCTTGAATCGGCTGAAGAGTTCCAAGAACATTTGAAGCATGCACACAGGTGACTAGGCGTGTTTGAGGCCTGATGGCTTTTAAGATATCATCCGGAGATATTTCACCGATTAAGTTTGATTTGACAGTTGTGAAATCAATATGGTGTGACTTTTGAAGACTTGCGAGAGGTCTTAGAACAGCATTGTGTTCGATGTCTGTTGTAACAACATGATCACCTTGTTTCAAAAAGCCTTTGAGCGCTAAGTTTAAAGCGTCAGTTGCATTGTTTGTGAAAATTAAATTGGTAGGATCTGAGATCCCTAAAAGCTTGGAGAGCTTTGAACGAAGTTTAATGACAATACGTTCAGATTCTTGAGCTTTGGGGTAACTGCCTCGACCAGGACTAGCACCACCTTGACGCATAAATTTTTCAACTGCTTGATAAACCGATTCAGGCTTTGGAAAACTGGTAGAAGCGTTATCGAGATAGATCTGAGCTGGCATTGCCCAGGGTAACCAGCAAACGCTGAGAAGTATTTCGAAGGGTTTCTAAATCAATCCCCGTTTTGAGACCCATGCTGTGTAGCATATAGACCAGTGATTCTGTTTTGACATTACCTGCTGCGCCCGGTGCATACGGACATCCACCGATACCACCGGCAGAAGAATCAAAAGACCTGATACCCAGCTCTAGAGCTGCGTAAATATTGGCCAATGCCATGGCATGGGTATCATGTAGGTGCAGTGCCAAGCGGTCTCGTGGAAATTCTTGAAGTAACAACTGAACTAATTCGTGTGTTTGCTTTGGGTTTCCAACGCCGATCGTATCGCTGATGCTGAGTTCATAGGCTCCTAGGTCGTAAAAAGCCCTGGACCATTTTAAGACTTCTGAAACTGGAGTCTTGCCTTCATAAGGGCAACCAAACGCACACGAAATATAAGCCCTAAAAGGAACATTGTCTTGTTTTGCTTGAGCAATAACTTGCTTGTAACGCTCAAAAGCTAGTTCGGAAGAGGCGTTTAAATTTTTTTGATTGTGGCTTTGTGTGGCTGCCAAAATTAACGAAACTTCGTTAAATTTATAAGATTGAGCTTCTTGGTAGCCTTTTAGATTGGGAACCAAGGCCGAGTAAGAGACACCGTCATGACGGGGTAGGGCAGCCGCTAACTCAGAATGATCTGCCAGGGGCGGAATCCAGCGTTTAGAAACAAACGCCGTGGCTTCAATACGCTTTAAGCCTGCAGCAACCAGACCTTCAATAAACTCAATTTTATGCTTGGTCGGGACAAAGCAAGTTTCGTTTTGAAGGCCATCGCGTGGGCCAACTTCCATGATTTTGACAAAATTAGACATTGGCAGCAATCACCAAGCGCTGAATCTCGCTGGTGCCTTCATAAATCTCCGTAATTCTTGCGTCTCTGTAATGACGTTCAACAGGGAACTCCGTTACGTAGCCGTTGCCACCGAAAATTTGCATGGCTTGGTGAGCGACAAAAGTGGCAGCTTCTG
The DNA here is from genome assembly GCA_037134495.1 of Myxococcaceae bacterium. GTDB lineage: Bacteria > Myxococcota > UBA727 > UBA727 > JABDBI01 > AER2-1. The sequence goes on along the minus strand of JBAXMC010000012.1, from coordinate 4,721 downwards.
AGGCTGCTAACTTAGCCATGGCGGCTTCTTTGGTGAATCTTACGTGTTTATCTTTGAGCCAAGCAGCTTTCCAGGTAAGTAAACGCGCACTCTCTATTTTGAGTGCCATGTCGGCGAGTTTATTCTGAATCGACTGGAGTTTGGCGATGGGTTTTCCAAAGGCCTGTCGTTCTTTAGAATAGGCAATAGCTTCTTCAAAAGCAGCTTGTGCGATTCCTAAAGCTTGACCTGCGATTCCAATGCGGCCGCCATCGAGCGTGGACATGGCAATTTTAAATCCAGAGCCGATTTCTCCCAACAAGTTTTCCGTTGGGATTAAGCAGTCTTCAAAAATTAGATTGCAAGTGCTCGAGGCTCTAATGCCCAGTTTTTCTTCTTTTTTGCCTAATGATAAACCAGGTGTTGGCATGGGAACAACAAATGCTGATATGCCTTTATTGCCAGCGTTGATATCTGTTGTGGCGAATACAATCGCTGCACTGGCTTCGTACCCATTGGTGATCCAAGCTTTTGTGCCATTTAGAATATAGCCGTTGGGAGTTTTAACAGCGGTTGTTTTTGCTGCAGCAGCGTCTGAGCCGTTGCCAGGTTCACTGAGGGCGAAGCAACCTAGTTTTTGTCCTGAAGCGTAGGGTTTTAAAAAACGCTGTTTTAATTCAGGAGAGCCAAATTTTTGAATGGGGTCACAGAAAAGCGAGTTATTCACGCTCATGATCACGCCGCAGGAAGCACAGCCCCGAGAGATTTCTTCCATGGCAATTGCATAAGATAAAACGTCTAAGCCTGCACCGCCGTCCGTGTCGGGAACAAACACCCCCATGAGGCCAAGCTCGCCCAGGGCTTTGATTTGTTCAGTGGGATACAGGTGCTCTTTGTCGAGTTTTGCAGCGATGGGACTCAGTTTATGGGTCGCAAAGTTTCTGCAGGTCTTGCGTAAAAGTTCATGCGTTTCAGACAGTTCAAACATAAGAAAACACTCCACGTCCAGATTTTTTACCTAACCATCCTGCATCTACGTATTGGTTTAATAAGACGCAAGGTTTTTTATCCATGATTTCTAAAATTGATTTGCAAGTATCGAGCCCAATAAAATCAGCCAAAGTGAGAGGTCCCATGGGGTGATTAGCGCCCAATTTAAGTGTTGTATCGATGTCTTCAGCGCTGGCCAGGCCTTCTTGTAAAGCATAGAACGCTTCGTTGATCATGGGCATCAAGATTCTGTTGGCAATAAAACCAGGGTAGTCTTTCGACGTAGTCGTTGTTTTACCCATTTTTTCAGCTGTGGTTTTGATGGCTTGATAAGTATTCTCAGAAGTTTGCAGACCTCGAATTAGCTCAACTAGTTTCATAACCGGCACCGGGTTCATGAAATGCATGCCGATGACACGTTCTGGATTTTTAGTTGCGGCAGCAATTTTTGTAATCGAGATCGAAGACGTGTTGCTGGCTAAAATTGCTTCAGGTTTGGCGATTAAGTCTAATTCTTGAAAGAACTTTTTTTTGAGGTCTTCTTGTTCGGGAATGGCTTCTATTACAAGATCACAGTGAGAAAGAGCAGTGAGTTCAGTGACAAAGTGGGGTTTGTAATCGGGTAATTTTTTCTGAAAATAGGCTTGGGCTTTATTCTGGGAAAGCTCTAACGGCTCAAAAATGCTGACATTAAAATTATTTTGAGTGGCTACCAGAGCAATCCCAGCGCCCATTTGTCCTGCGCCAACGACGCCAATATGCTTGATCATACGAGCAGTTTGGAAGGCTTCGTGAAATAAATCAAGAGCCTTTACGAGCTGCGTAGGCTTTATATTGTCGTTCTTGATCCTGCTGCCAGTTATTTTGTAGCGAGATAAGCTCCGACAAAGAAGAGGCTTTAAGATGTGGCATGAGTTTAAGCAATAAATGCCCTGCAGCTTTGGCATCTGCCAAGGCTCTGTGGGCACCGTTTAGCGACACTCCCCAACGAGCAGCTGCATCGCTGAGTTTTTTGCCTTTTTGATAACGGTCAAATTCTCGGATATACACGCACGGATCTACCCAGGTGAACTGAGGCATGCTTTTGCCCGCACGTTCAAACTCGGCTTCTATAAACTGACGATCAAAATTGGCGTTATAAGCCACAATAAAGGCTGCTTTGGACGCCGCTTCCAAGAACGAGTCAATATGTTCAGGAAAAGCCTTCTGGTCTATGAGCATGCTGCTGTTAATGCCTGTCAAAGCCGCTATTTCTTCGGGAACAGACTCTGGTATTGAACACAAGCGAGCGTCCGAAGCGATTTCTTTGCGATTCTCAAATAAAACCCAAGCGATCTCGATCACTCTATTGCTTGCCGGATCTAAGCCGGTTGTTTCTGTATCAACGACCAAAAAGGGCAATTCTGTCCAGGGAGTGTTTGGGCCGAGGCTTTGCATTTTGACTTGTCCTTTAGGGTCTTGTTTTTTTGTGTGCTTTGAGATCAGGGAAAGAAGTCTATGGGCTTCGATGTCATCTAGAAAAGCCTCAACCCAATAACGCCTTTTCTTGAGCGGCAAAGCAGCGGCTGAGGGCAATGAAGTCGGTGAGGCTTGTTCGAATAATGATAGTTGTGACATCTTTAAGATACTTTCAGTTGTGTGTTTCCAATCGAAATTGAATCACCTGTCTGAATGGTTTGTATTTTTTCATTCATTAAGTCAACCCAGAGGGAGTGTTCTTCTGTAAATAAAACCAATGCGTGAGCTGTACTAAGGCTCGTATCATCCAGTAGAATATGGGGGCCTTTGTTATTTAAAAACTCTTTTGGGACATATTTGAGGACCAGTTCTTGCTGCTCCGGGTTTAACACGCGTTCATCTGCGATGAACCCAGTTTCATAGCGGCCTAGGATTCGAAACATGTTTTGGGGGATGCTGTAGCGCATCCCTGTGTTGGGGCCCTGGGTAACAGTTAAATCTAAGAAGACAAGGGTTGTCATATAGCCTTTGGATTAGGTACACTTGAAATGTGACTGAAGACAATAGAGCCCTTATCAAAGAGCTGTCTCAAATGGAATGCCAAATGGTACGAAGTTTGACCGATGGGTCTTTGAAGCTTTCGCCCGATGACGAATCGGTTTTGCGTTGGGCTTTGTCTTTGGCTCGAGTTTCAACAGTGTTAGATCCGAAACCTGTTGTGATTGGTCACTCGACTGACGACTATAGAACAAAGCTTTATGAGATTTTAAAAACATCCAAAGATATTTCGTTGATTAGAACACTGCTTTCTTCTGAACGAGAAGAGCTCTTGTCTTTGTTTAAGGGGCGACTTTCTCGGCAAGCTTTGGATAAAGCTGTTCAAACTCGGCCACTGGCTCTTGCTTTGGGAGGCGGCGGGGGGACATCGTTTATTTTTACCGGTGCCTTTGCGGCGCTCGAATCAGCAGGAATTACCCCGGACGCTATTGCAGGTAGTTCGATGGGAGCAATTCTAGGTCTGTATCGAGCCAAGAAGAAGCGTTTTGATTTAGAAGATTTAAAACGCATGGCCACTCCTATGCTTTGGAGTCGGATCACGCAAAGTCACGATCAAGGAAGCCGATTTGGGCTACCAGCGACGTTTAGGCTTGCTTTACATGATGTCTTTGGCCCTGAGTTTCAAAAAGACGGCCGGACCCTGTTTTTATCTGAACTGGAAATACCCTTTAGAGTAACTGTTGCCGGTATTGCGGATGCAGATGTCCAAAAATTGCCTGATGCTCATTGGCTGGATTCTAACGAAGTTCATGCGGCTGAACTGAAAAAACGTGAACAAAGTATTATTCAGACACTTTTGCAGGTTGCAAAAAAGCCGTTAAAAGCAATCTATTTAGGGGGCGATGAGTTAACGCGGGATTTCGATGTTCTAGATGCCGTCGGTTTTTCTGCCGCTGTGCCGGGTTTGTTTCATTACGATGTTTTGCGCAATGATCCGCATATGGTGCCCTTAATTCGAGAACTCATGCATGTTCACGGTGTCAGTCGGTTTATTGACGGTGGGTTTGCTGATAACTTGCCAGCCGCTGAAGCAAAGCGTTGTTTGATAGACCCATTTGTTTTGGCTTTAGATGGCTTTGCTCCTAATTGGAAACGTCACTGGATGTTTTTGCCCTTGATGCGGATTGCTGCCGAAAATAGCAAAAAGGGCTATGAAGCAGCTGATCTGACCATCGCTTACCAACATGTATTATCGCCGATTAATATAGCGCCGTCACCGATAGAGTTAGCCCGTGCAATTGAACATGGACAGCAGGAAACGTTGTTGCATATTCCGTTTATCAAGAAAATGCTGGGTCCGATTCCAAATCCGTTTTAGAAAAACATAATCATGTAATGGGTTCCAAAAATACTAAAATGCAGATGTTGGTGCTCGAGAATACCAAGGCCGGATAATCCTACCAGAATCAACCAACAGCCTGACATGCAAATAAAAAGGGGAGCCAATCGTTTCAAAAACATAAAACGTTGAATAGAACCGATGATTTTAGGTAGTCGAGTTGCTATCCATAGGGCAGGTGTTGTCATGACAACCAGTAACAACATAATCAAAGAGCCATGTAGAACAGAAGCTGTTGTTGCTGCGATACCTAATGCCCAAACTGTAATCATGCAGGGCATAAATCCTAAACAAACACCAAAAAATAGCGGTCTGATTAAACCTTGTTCTTGGGGTTGTAAAATTGGCAATTTCGAACTGGGTGTTTTAATTTTAATTTGAAAAATAGAAATAAAAT
>JBAXMC010000011.1:0-25414 GCA_037134495.1 Myxococcaceae bacterium | reverse complement strand
GACTCTGAGCGGCCAATAAGAATCGATTGTTTCGATTTTACCAGCAGGGACGTCCAAATTTTGTGACTTAATCGAGTTAACAATATCGCTGGCAGATAGACCTAAACTTGAGAGCCTGTTTCTATCGATCAAAACATGCATTTCACGTTTTCGATCCCCAGATAAGTCTACTTTAGCGACACCGTCTACTCTTTGTAATCTTGCTCTAATTACATCGTCTGCTATTTTAGAGAGTTTTCCGAGTGGCATGTCTTTGGCAGAGAGAGCGACGTTAATAATAGGCGTTCCGCCAATTTCAAAACGCTGAATAATAGGCGTTTCAATATCTTTTGGTAATTGTCCTAAAGCACCGAAGACTTTGTCGCGTGTGTCTTGAGAGGCTTCCTCTGAATTTTTTTCTAAGTTAAATTGCAGAACGACTAAAGCAGCACTTGGGAACGCTGTAGAACGAACTTTATCTAAACCGGAGATACCGTTCACTGCCCGTTCTAGAGGCTCTAATATTTGAGCTTCAACAGATTCAGGGGCAGCACCAGGCCAGGTGACTAAGACCGATACGACTGGAAAATCAACGTTTGGATAAAGTTCGATAGGCAAATCTGGTAAGCTAAACAAACCAAAAACGACTATGACAACGTTTAAGATGGTCGCAAATACGGGGCGCTTAATCGAAACATCGCTTAAGATCATTTGAGAACGCCTTCTGCAAAATACCCGGGAACGACTCTGGAATCTGGTTTATCAAGCTGAGCTATAATTAAAAAAGTTCTGCTCTGATCTGAAATAATCGGTACATAGCGAATGACTTTCCCGGGTAAACTTAATTTTAGAGCAGGGATTTCTATGTCAATAGCATCGCCGATTTTAACTTCTCCTAATAAACTTTCAGGAGCTTGAAATCTAATTTCTGGAGACGAAGTCTCATAAATTTCATAGACTGTGCTGCCGTTCTCGCCGCCGATGGAAGATTCACCGAGTGATTTAAATTGCTTTGTAATCACGCAATTAAACGGTGCTAAGAGTTTTGTATCACTGAGTGCTTTGTGTGCTATTTTAGAGTCTGTTTCTGCCATTTTTGCAGATAAATAAGCGTTGTTGGAATTTAGACCCATATTTTCAAAAGAGACTTCAGAGCCGATACCTTGAGCGTGGAGTTCTTTTTCTATTTTATAATCGCGTTCAGCCATTTTTTTTGCATTGAGAGCTTGATCGTAACGCAGCTTGGCTGATTCAGCTCGGAGTGCGATATCTCTGGAATCGAGTTCTGCGAGAAGCTGGCCTTTCTTAAAAAACATGCCAGGCTTTGCAATGAGATTCTTGATCGTTCCTGCTGTCTGAAACGATAAAAGCATCTTGCCTTGAGAGACTACCTGGCCCCCTAAGCGAATTTTAATTGGCTTATCTATAGGAGCGTCCCCCTTCGCCAAGGCTACGGGGGATAAGCTTACCTGCTTTGCAGGCAAACTTGCCTTACCTGAACCAGAACATCCAGCAAACAACAACAATAAAACGCTTAATATTTTCATAGCAGACTCGTTGGGCGTCTTGCGCCATTAGCTTTTTGAAGAAGCATATGTTTGATATCTAGGTCGGTAATGGCCTTCGCCCAACCAACCTTGGCATTATTTAAGTCTAATTCTGATTGCAGCAAATCTGTGACGCTGATGGCACCATTTCCAAATCGTGTGAAAGCAGCTCTGTAAGATTCTTCACTTTGTTCGAGCATTGTTTTTTGCAAATCGAGAGATTCTTTGGCTGCTTCTAGATCTAGTCTTTTCTGTTCTTGATCGATTGCTGCGTTTCTCATTGTTGTGAGATAATTTAAGTGTGCTTTGCTGGTCATGAGAGAAGCGCTTTTTAAATTCAAAAAACGTGTGCCACCGTCCCAAATGTTCCAAGTTAAATTGAGACCAATGCTGTAGACGGTCGTAACACTAAATCCTCCTGGGTCTACGAAATTCTTATCAATTCGAGCAAAGGCTCCGAAATTAGGTAAGAAAGAAGCGACGCTGAGCCAGCTGTTTTCTTTGGCAGCTTCCTGAGTGAGCTTGGCTACTTTGATGTCTAAACGCTCTGTCTTTTCTGTTCCACTCTCAATTTGCTGGAGAGGGGCGAGGGGAGAGGTCAACGGGGAGAGCTCTACCAATTCGTCGAGTTCATATCCAAGTAAGTCTTTAAAAGCATAAAGTGCCGCTTCGTATTGTGCATGCACAGAGGCAGCTCCAACTTTGGCTTGCCCAAGAGCCATTCGGACACGCAACAAATCACTTTTGCTGATTCTGCCAGCTCTAAAAATAGCTGCTGCATCATGTTCTTGCTTCTCTCCAAGCTCGACACGACCTTTCGCGATGCGATCTAACTCGCTGAGCTGTTGAATCTGTCTATAGGCTTGAGCCCCTCCAAAAGCGATTTCAACCTGAGATAACTCGAAACCAGCTTGAGCAGCTTTTTGAGTTTTCGTGTCTGCGCGAATTTTTTGAATCAGACCAATGATGGGAGATATGGGTTGTTGGACAATGAGAGATCCCAGAGATTGCTCTTGAGGCCTAATGGTAACGTTTTGACCATTAAATGGAACCATAATGGCTGAATCATAGTGGGTATTAATCCAGGCGAGAGAAACCTGTGGGCTCATGGTGGCTGCACTCTGTAGTGTATTTGTGCTTGCGAGTTTAGAGTCCAACCTGGCTATTTTTACTTGTCTAGAAGCAGCCAAGGCTTTGTCTATTGCTTCCTCAAAGAGTAGCTCATTGGCCTCGAGACGAGAGACCATCCAAAGACTCAGGAAAATAAAAAAACAAACCCGCATGGGGCTCGTCTTAGCTCAATACGTAAGCAAAAATCAAGGGTGCAACGATGGTTGCATCCGATTCGATGATAAATTTAGGCGAATCACCGTCTAATTTACCCCAACTGATTTTTTCATTAGGGACAGCGCCACTGTATGAACCATAAGAAGTTGTACTATCGCTAATCTGGCAGAAATAGCTCCAGAGTTTGACGGGTCTTTGCAGATCTTGGCTGATCAGGGGAACAACGCAGATTGGGAAATCACCAGCAATACCACCGCCAATCTGAAAAAAGCCCATGCTGTTATCTTTTGTGACTTCTTGATACCAGCTAATTAATTTGTTCATCTGGTGCAGGCCACTCTTGATCGTATCCAAACTCTTAATATTGCCTTGGATATAATTCGATACAAAAATATTGCCCAGCGTTGAGTCTTCAATGCCAGGTGTAAAGATCGGCAAGTTTTTTTGTGCAGCAGCCAAGAGCCATGAATTTTTCGGATCAATTTGATAAGAAGCTTCTAAATCGCCTGACAAAAGCATTTGGTACATGAACTCATAGGGAAAGCAGGGCTTATTTTGCTGATCGGCTGCTTGCCAATATTTAAGAATCACGTGTTCTATGGCTCTCAAAGCTTCTTCTTCAGGGATGCATGTGTCTGTAACACGATTCAAACCCTTATCTGCGAGTCTCATCTCGTCTTCAGCAGTGAGAGAGCGCCAGTTTGGAATATGCTCATAGGCATTGTGGGCTACTAAGTTAAACACGTCTTCTTCTAAATTCGCACCGGTGCAACAAATTGCATGGACTTTATCTTGCCTGATCATTTCTGCGAGAGAGATCCCAAGCTCAGCAGTACTCATGGCGCCAGCCAAGGTCACAAGCATTTTATTGCCATCTTTTAGATGTTGGCAGTACGCCTCAGCTGCCTCGACGCATGTTCTAGCGTTGAAATGTCGGTAATGCTGTCGCATGAATTGTTGGATGCTTGTGTAAGGATTGGACATAAAAATTTCTCGACTCTCAGGTGAATTAGTTCAGCGTGTTCAATGGGTGTGCAGTGTGTCCCATCAGGGATGTACAAGAGCTCACTATTAGGAATTGCATGGTGCATGTCAAGCGATACCCAATGAGGCGAGAAGGTATCTTTCCCTCCAGAGACAATCAAGGTTGGTTTATCGATTGTGTGCAAGATAGCCTTGGCGCTGTGTTCTGAATAGCTTTTCATCATCTGTACGAAAACATTGGCTTGCATGGTACTCAGATGCTCAAAATACGGCGAAAAATCTTCTTTTGAAATGCGCTCTTTGTTAACTTCGAACATCACAGCTGTTTGATAAGGGATGTCTGTGTTGAATAAGATAGACCATAGAGGCTGCCACAGAGCTTTGTTTTTGAGGACGCTTTGATAAACCCATGGAAATCCGAGTTTCATGGCCCTGTTCATCAAAGGAGCGCTTTGATGCCGTTGTTGAGGCCCGTGCCATGTTTTAAGTGGATGTTCAAAACTGCCACACATGAGCACGAGACCTTCAAATCTGCCTGGATGTTTTTGAAAAGCCTGCAGGGCTACTTGAATGCCCATGGAATGCCCACACAAAATAGCTTTTTTGAAATTAAAGTGATCTAAAATTGTCCCAATGTCTTCGGCTAAGTTTTGAATGCTGACAGAGTTTAGATCTTCAGGGGTATCTGAATGTCCATGGCCTCTGTAGTGCCAATGAATGATCGGATGTTGATGTTGGAAATAATCGATAAAGTGTTTCCAAGCAAAACCATCGCACCCTAAACCGTCATTTAAGATCAGTGGAATGTTGCCAACTGCGGATGGTTGTTGAATTAGACGAACAAACAGACCGGTTCCATCTGATGCCGTAATTTTACTTTGAAGTTCTAAGTGTCTTTTTCGTTTCAAGGTGTTGCCTCACTAGCACTAAAACCTTATTCTCAGAAGTCATTGATTTTGGCGAGTGAACCAAGCCAAGAAATCATAGGCCATTTCTGGAGTCTCAAAAACTAAAATGAGGTCACCCCATCGTGGCATGAGATGTCCTACGATTTCGAAACCCTGTTGACGAATATAATTGATGAACATCAACGGACTCTGCTCTTGCGTGAGAGCGACTGCTGCTGGATAGAAATAATGTCTGAGTAAATCCTGGGCTAGAGTTGCATCCGTTATGAGAGAGAGCTCAACGAAATTGGTTGTTTCTCCCTCGAATAGCAGAGAAGATAAGAATCCTGAATTGTACCAGCTTGAAAAACGTTGAGCTATGGCCTGAGTTTTAAAGAGAAAACTAACCAAATCGGGTTGCAAGAGCAAATGACCAACGACCGTAAAACCATAATAAGAAAAACGTTCGATCAAGGCCGGTATTGGATTGCGAATCCTAACGGGAACAGGATAAAAATGATGTGCGACAAGTGCGGATGACAAGGGTTGTGAATAACCATTTTGAGCCAGAAGAAGGACAACAAGAACAACGATTTTCATGGCCATTGGTGCGCTCTACAAGATTCGAACTTGTGACCCCCGGCTTAGAAGGCCGGTGCTCTATCCAACTGAGCTAAGAGCGCTTATAAGTGGATGGTCGGGGTGACAGGATTCGAACTTGCGACTTCCTGGTCCCAAACCAGGCGCTCTACCAAACTGAGCTACACCCCGAACGATGCTTTTTACGAAGGGTTATATGCCCTATCTTATTTGTCTAGGCAAGAGAAAGCTTCAGAAGCAGCATTTCTGACGTTTTCATCAGGATGTCCGGTAGATAGAACGAATAACCAAGGTAGAGCTTTGCGGCTTTTAAACTGCCTAGCTGCTAAAATTGCTTGGATCTGAATTGGTGGAGCCTTTCCCTCTGAATAGGCGATCACTGCATCCAGGGCTTTGGGGTCTGCGATTTGAGTGAGCTTGATCAATGCTTGATAAGCTTTTTGAGTGTTTTTGCTCTCGAGTTGCGTTATGAGCTCTTGAGTTCTTTTCTCAGGTGAGCAGCTGCCTAAACATAAGAGAGTTACTAAGAAAAAATGCGAAAGAGCCTGCCAGGCCGTTATCTTTCTAGAACGAACTTGATTCAATAAATCAGGAAGCTCTGCCCTAACTTTAGGGTTTGATTTGAAATCAGCCAGCAATTTTTGCTGGGCTAAATTCCAGAAACGTTGTTGTAATTGATAGCTTTGTTTGGGTGCTAGATTTTCAAAAGCGATGATTTTATCCCACAGCATATTCATGCCACTGTGTTCTAAAGCGCTGACACAGACAACAGGTGTGTTTCTGCCCATTAGGTGCAACGCGTTTTGATAGGATTTTGAAGCTATATCAGCTTGTTTTTTGAGGACACCGTCGGATTTATTAATCACGATCAGGTCTGCTAACTCAAACAATCCTTTTTTGATGCCTTGAAGTTCGTCTCCTGCTGCAGGTGGCAAGACCAAAACCAAGATATCTACTAAACTGGAAATATCAGATTCAGACTGACCTACACCGACACTTTCTAGCAAGACTAAATCAAAACCAGCAGCTTCACAAAGCAACATGGTTTCTTCACTATGCAGAGTCACGCCGCCTAAATGCCCACGAGAAGGGGAAGGTCTAATAAAGACACGTTCATCTTGTGCTAGGCCTTGCATGCGTGTCTTGTCACCCAAGACGCTGCCGCCCGATATTTGACTGCTAGGATCAACGCTTAGGATCGCTAGTTTTTTTGCGCGTTCTTCGTGCTCTAACAGGTATAACCCAAGGCTTTCTATCAGCGTGCTTTTCCCCACTCCTGGAGGACCTGAAATGCCAACTCTCAGAGAGTTTTTTCGATGCAACACAAGTTTTTCTAAAAGCAGTTTTGCTTCAAGTTGGTCTTTTGAATTATCGCTCTCGACCAATGTGATTGCCTGAGAGAGGGCACGTCTATTTCCAGATAAAATTTGTTCAAGCACAGAGGAGTTCTTTATAGTGCGAATTTTTGTTTACCGCATCTAAAAATTCTTTGCGTGCATGGAATAACCGCGTTCTTACTGTTGCATCTGGGATTTTAAGCACTTCAGCAATTTCTGGTGCACTCATGCCTTGCATATCAGAAAGCACAAAAACAGTTTTTTTCTTATCAGTGAGTGTTTTTAAGATTTTCTGAATTGCTTGTCGTTGAGCCTTGCTATTGATCTGATCATCCAATGAAGATTCAGGTTCTATCCATACGAATTCTATGTTTTTTTCAGAAGATTCTGAGTTGTCATGATGATGAAGGCGGATTTTGCTCGTGCGTCTTAAAAAACTAAGGCAAGTATGAATCGCAATTCGAGTGATCCAAGTTGAGAACAGAGAACGTTTTTCAAAGCGATGCAACGAACGCCAAGCTTCTAAAAAAACCTGTTGAGTCGTGTCTTCTGGATCTCCTTGGCCATGAAGCATGCGAACACAAAAAGTATGGACTTGATGGTAATATCGTCGATAGAGGCTAGAAAATGCTGAACTGTTTCCTGCAATAGCCAAATCAAGCAACGATTCTTCTTCTTTTCGATCTAGTTTTTGCGTAGTCATGTTGATGCTTATTGTTGCTAAGCATCAAATTTGGAGGCGCAACGCCCACAATGTTTCTCAGCCATAGCAACGAAACGGCTCACATGAGCATTGACTGGGTTTGAAGTAATCTCATGCGGTGTTCCGATCTGAATAATCCGGCCTTTATCTAAAATAGCGATTCGGTTACCCAGAAGCAGTGCTTCATTCAAATCGTGACTAACAAACAAGATCGTTTTTTTGAGGTCTTTTTGAAGTTTCAAAAGTTCTTGCTGTAGTTGACTCCGAATCATTGGATCGAGTGCAGAGAAAGGCTCATCCATGAGCAAGATAGGCGATTCTGTGGCGAGGGCTCTTGCTAGCCCAACACGTTGCTGCATGCCCCCAGAAAGCTCTCTTGGGTAGCTTTGGCTCCAAGCTTCTAAACCCACGCGTTCTAGATTTTGAGTCACAAGTTTAGATATTTTTGAAGGCTCTAGATTCTTAAACTCAAGTCCAAGAGCAATATTATCAAAAATATTTCTCCAAGGAAGCAAAGCTGAGCTTTGAAACACCATAGAAATTTGATTTCGCCGAAAAGACATGAAATCAGAAACAGGTTGATTCCCGAAACAAACTTGTCCTCTGGAAACAGGATTTAGGCCGTTAAAAGCTCTGAGTAAACTTGATTTCCCAGAGCCCGAAAGACCCATCAAGACAACGATCTCGCCTTCTTTGAGAGAGAGTGATGCTCCTGAAACTGCAACAGTATGACCTGTTTTTTTTCGGATGTTTTCTAAAGTTTCTCCAGAGTCGATCATCGAAAAAATAGATTCTGGATCAGAGCCGAAGATAATATCGACATTTTGAACAGACATGAGGGTCATGGAATCCTCCGGTTGCTTTGTAGACTTCGGTCTAGAATTATCGCGAGAATTACGATGGCAAGCCCTGATTCAAAGCCTTGTTTGAGATTAACTGTGTTTAAAGCGCGAACCACAGAAGTTCCAAGTCCATCGGCTCCGACCAAGGCTGCAATGACGACCATAGAGAGCGAAAGCATAATGCATTGAGAAAATCCCGCTAATATCGATGGCCATGCGCCTGGCAGTTCTATTTTCCAAAATCGTTGTAGTTTCGAAGCTCCGAAAGCATCTCCGACTTTAAGAAGCTCTTTGGGGACTTGAGTGAGGCCTAGATAAGTCATTCTAATTGGCGCAGAGATCGCAAAAATAAGAGTCGATATGAGTCCGGGCACCATGCCTAACCCAAACAGCATAAGCGTTGGAATGAGATAGACGAACGTTGGGACTGTTTGCATGAGGTCTAAGAGGGGTCTTAAAATTTGGTAAACCAATTTGTTTCGAGCCGCTAAAACTCCCATTGGAACCCCAATTAAAAGTGAGATAAAAGCAGCTAACAGAACAAGCACAAGAGTTTGAATCGTCTCAACCCATAAGCCTAAATTTAAAATGACTAAGAGCCCAACACAGACGCCAAATCCCAGTAAGATCGAATGGCGCCAGGCGTAAATTAATGCTGACAAAAATAAGATCAGAACAAGGGCTGGTATGCCGAGTAATCCTCGAATTAATATTTGTATGAGAGATTCAAACGATGATGAAAAATTTAAGAATTGTTTAGAAAAATTGTGTGTTAGGTAATTAACAGACCGCTCTGCCCAGGCACCAATGGGAATCGCATGAATCTGCGTGCTTTCGGAGAAATTATTGATTCCAAATAAATATTTGGCAAACAAATCTGAATTTTGAGTCCACTGGGTAGCAGTTTTTGTGTTTTTACCAAGCCAAACTTGAGCTGCTTTTTCGGGTGATAGCTTTTGATCTAAAATCAGCGCCATGAGCTCGTTTTCTTGGTCGACTGTAAATTTAAGACGTTCCAAAAAACCTGCAACTTCAGCGCATTCTTTTTTTAGACCTTTTCGAGTGAGTGTGTAAACGCTGGCATCACCGGAATTAATACCAAAATAGCTATCGCCACCTGACAAGTAGTGCATGGGGATAGTCAAATTCATGGGGTGAGGAGCCCAACCTAAAAAAACAACCCAATCTTTCCTGGCAATAGCTTGTTTGACGCCGATCAACATGCCTTGTTCGCTGGATTCAACAATGTTCCAAGTTCCGAGTCCAAATGCGTTATCGGAAATCATTTTTAAAATTTGGTGATTGCCATCGTTGCCTGCTTCGATGCCATAGATTTGTTTTTTAAATTGCGATTCGTGTCTTTTGAGATCTTCAAAAGATCTTATGCCAGCATTGTAGACATAATCTGGAACAGCCAACGTATAACGAGCGTGTTCGAGATTTTTGCTAAGCTGTGTAATGCTATTTTTTTGTAAGTAAGGCTTGATGTCACTCTCTTGGCTGGGCATCCAATTGCCCAAAAAAGCATCGAAATGATTATTTTCGAGACTTGCTAAAGCGACAGGAAGCGAAACCAACGTGATGCTCGGTGTGTAGCCGAGCGATTTGAGGAGCTGGGCAGCAACGGCTGTTGTTGCACTCACATCGGTCCAGCCGATGTCTGCCAGGCGAACATTTTGGCACTCGGGAGTTGGCGAACTCAGTGCTATTGTTGAGAGCAGTAAATATGAAAGTATGAATTTCATGTTTATTGTCCCAATATTTTGCGTAAAAATTCTGTATTATCCATGGGCATTGAAAAAGCTTCAGAACCGGGACCCATTGCGTAGACACCGACTTTGACACCTGTGTGCATCGAAAATTTCTCGGTGTAGATCGGGTAAAATCCCGAAGTCCATTTGCCGTTAGCGACACAGCCCTCTTGACCCAAACAAACTGTTTTGGACTCATCAATTTGAAGCCCTCCTGTTTCATGATCAGCTGTTACAATCACGAGAGTATCGGGGTGGGATTTTGCCCAAGTGCTAATTTTTTGAACAACCTGATTGGTTTCAGACATTTCATGAGAGAGGGCTTCCATGGGTTTGGACATTTCTGTGTTTTTATGTCCAATCCAGTCTACCAATCCACTTTCGACCATCAAGAAAAAGCCTTTGTTGTTTTGGCTTAAAATGTCGAGTGCAGCAGTCGCTGTTTCGCTGATCTTTGGGATATCTTGACTCAGAAAAAAAGCATCGCTGGTAATGGCTAATGGCATCGCTGTTTTTCGATCAAATTCACCCGGGATCAGGGCATGCATTCCAAAACCTGCATACACGTGATCTATTTTTTGACCCGATCTGAGATCTTGTTGAAGTTGTTTGAGCTCTGTACTCGACTGGATAATTTTATAATGAGCATTGGAAGCTTTTACTTGTTCTAGATATTCGGGTTCGTCTGCTCCTGCGATCAAGTTAGGTTGACTGTTGTCTAAGTAAGATTTGAGAATATCGCGCGTGTCGCTTCTAAATTGTGCATGTGCAGCAAACCCGGCTGGTGTTGCATCGGTTAGCAGCGTATTTGTGACGATTCCGGTGCTTTTGCCCTGTTCTTTAAAATATTCTAAGAGTGTTTTACCCGGGCTGACTACTCTGTTTTTAACTTTTTGACCCGTTGCCATAGCAGTAGCAGCGGCAGCACTGTCAGTGACTTCCCCGTCAATATTATGGGTTGTGACGGTACTTTGATGAGGGAAACTTTCGAAAGATAGACGCTTATTTCCTGCAAATATTCTTCCGGCTTTGACTTGCTCGGGTCCCATGCCATCCACAATCACAAAAACGATGTTTTTGGGTTTTTGAGCGATGCTTGAATGCTGACAACCTGAACTACTCAAAAGTAGACAGATAAGGCCTAAGATGGGTATTTTCTTTTCCATGTAGTATCATAGAAATAGCTGTCATATTTTGGAGCGAATAAATTGGAAACTGAATATTTTGGTCTATTAATCGGAGTTGCATTTGTTGCGGGTGTTATAGACAGCATCGCTGGCGGAGGTGGCTTGTTGACTTTGCCTGCATTTTTATTTGCAGGTGTTCCTCCCGTACTTGCGCTGGGAACTAATAAATTTGTTGGAACCTGTGGCACTTTGGTGGCTGTTCTTAACTTTGCCCGTAAGAAGCTGATTAACTGGAAAATACTGACTTTTGGCGCTGGTTTTACTGTGGCAGGTGGTTTGTTAGGATCCAGAGCGATCTTGTTGTGCGATCCAGCGGTTATCCAGGTGGTTGTTTTAGTTTGTTTACCATTGGCAGCGGGCAGTTTGTTTCTCAAAAAACCAGATCTTGCCCCAGAAAAAATTCGCTATGCAAAACAAAAAACAGGTTTTCTGGCCTTGGGGATGGGGTTTTATGACGGTTTCTTTGGGCCAGGGACCGGCACTTTTTTAGTCGTAGGTCTTCATCATGTTTTAGGTTTAAATTTGGTGCATGCAACGGCTTTAGCTAAGCCGTTTAATCTAATCTCGAGCATATCAGCCTTAATCATGTTTGGATTTTATGGGAAGGTGATTTGGAGTTTGGCACTTCCGTTGGCTGCTTGCAGTATGCTTGGAAACTGGGCTGGAAGCCACTTGGCTATGAAGCAGGGAGCTTTCTTGGTTCGCAGGGCTTTGATCTCTGTTTGCATTCTTTTGTTTGTGAGTCTTGCCATAAAGCTTTCTTTGGTCTATGAGTGGCTTTCTTATTAGGAGTTATTAGAACACATGGCACGTACCTGTCAGCTGGCTCGAGAAGTCAAACGAGAAAAACTCATTCGTCAACACGATGAGCGACGCAAAGCCCTTAAAAAAGCGCAAATTGATCCCAATCTCTCAGATGATGAGCGTTTGGCGGCTCGTTTGAGATTAAACAGCCTTCCAAGAGACTCTTCTCCTACAAGAGTAACCAGACGTTGCCAAGCTACCGGAGCCTCTAGAGCAGTTTATAGAAAATTTAAACTGAACAGAATTTCTTTTAGAAATATGGCGTTGGCAGGTCTTTTACCTGGCGTTACAAAATCTAGCTGGTAGTTTTCAGCACTCTTTATGAAGCCGTGTTATTTTTCTTCGCACAGGAGTAAAACGATGCGGCTTTTTATTTTATCTTTTTTGTTTGTTAGCTTGGCACAAGCAAATGGGTATCAAGGTCAGTTTGGGGTTCGTTTAACTGCCGGCGGCGCTGCTTACCTTGGCGGTATTGATAACACAGTCAATAGAACAGCTGCAGATGCCAACGCTTATAAAGATACGACTGGCAATAGCAAAGCTTCTCTCCCTGATTACACCAAATATATCTCTGCTGGTTGGGTAGTTCCACTTCAGCTAGAAGCAACTTATAGTTTTACGAATGCGTTCGAAATATTATTAGGTGGACGTTACGGGTTTTCGAAAGCTTTTAGTGGGAACGATGACTATATTATGCAATCTTTTGGACTTGCACTAGGTTATCGATATTATTTTAACACTGAAGATACAATTAAAGCTTATATGTCTAGCCAAATCGCGATTGATTTAGTCAAATTCACCCGTTTAGAAAGTCGAACGGCTTTTGGATTTTTGGTCGAAATCACCCCGATGGTTGGCGTATTTTTTGAAAGCAATTTTGCTTTGGCAGGTCTTTATAATAGCGATTCAGCAACAGGCAAAGGTGTTCAGTTCGGAGCTGGCGCAGCTGCTGGACTACAACTGCATTTCTAACCACTGAATACTCTTTTGAAGATCGATTCCGAAAGCTCGGTCTTCAGGTGCAAAGCTGATATCTTTTCTGAAACTTTCGTAGATTTTTTGAACGCCTAAGCCGGGTTTAAGCGGCTTTCTGAGCTCTAAAGCTTGCGCAGCACAAAGTAGCTCGATAGCCAAGACCTGGGTGACATTTTCTACCACGTGTTTTGCTTTGTTGACAGATGTCATCCCCATAGAGACATGGTCTTCTCGATTGGCAGAAGTAGGGATGCTGTCTGTGCTGGCAGGATGGCTGAAAATCTTGTTTTCGTTCACTAAAGCAGCCGCTGTCACTTGCAAGATCATAAAACCACTGTTTAGGCCCGGGTTGGGGGCCAAAAAAGCGGGCAAACCTGAAGAGAGGGCAGGGTTTAGCATTTGTTCGATTCTGCGTTCTGAAATATTGGCCAGTTCTGAGACGGCAATACTTAAATAATCTAAAGCAAACGCTATTGGTTGCCCATGAAAATTGCCACCCGAAAGTATGTCGCCATTATCAAATACCAATGGGTTATCGGTGGCACTATTTTGTTCGCGTTCTAGAACTTCTCGGACAAACTTAAGCGTATCTCGTGTTGCACCGTGAACCTGTGGCATGCACCTGAGCGAATAAGCATCTTGAACTTTTTTGCAATGACGATGACTTTCTCGAATTTCACTTTGCTCCAACATTGATTTGATCAAAGCTGCAGATCTTTTTTGTCCAGCATGTGCTCTGACTTCTTGAATTCGAGGATCTAGTGGCGTATCAGATCCCATTAAAGCTTCTAGAGAGCAAGCCCCAATTTGATCAGCCCAGTCGCATAGAGCTTCTGCTTTGAGGAGAGCAATGGCACCGACAGAACACATGGCTTGGGTGCCGTTAATTAGGGCCAGTCCTTCTTTGGCACGAAGTTTAAGAGGCTTTAAATTAGATTTTTCTAGAGCTTCTAGAGCCGTAACTCGAGTGTCTTTGATAAAAGCATCGCCTTCGCCTAAGAGCAACATGGCTAAGTGAGCCAGAGGCGCCAGATCTCCAGAAGCGCCGACACTGCCTTTGCGAGGGATATAAGGCGCAATACCAGAATTTAAGAGTTTTACGAGATAATCCAAGATTAAAGGTCGGCAGCCTGAATGACCCTTAGCCAATGTGTTCAAACGAAGCAGCATGAGAGCGCGAGCTTCTTGAATACTCATGGGTTCGCCGACACCAACAGCGTGCGACAAGATTAGATTATGTTGGAGTTTTTCTAAATCTTCAGGTGCGATTTTTGTTTCAGAGAGAGCGCCAAAACCAGTGTTGATTCCGTAATAAGCTTGTGAGCTAATTGCTTTTAACTCAATAGACTCTCGAATTTGAGAAATTTTGAGGAGGCTATCTGCATGAACTTCGACAGGAACGTTAAAAGTGCTAACAGTTTTCAGATCTTCGAGCGTAAGTGAACGACCATCTAACAAAACAATTTTTTTTCTCATCTGGTTTTTTTTATTGGCGAGTTTAAGTCTTTTGTCGAGGGAAGAACTGCCAATTATGAAACAAGTTCGCATGGAACAGGTGAGCATTAACCAAGCACAGCTTGAAGACTTGATGCAAATTCCTAGACTTTCTTTCAAAACGGCTCAGAATATTCTTTCTGAGCGAAATAAACGAGGTGGCTTCAAGAGTTTTGAAGAGCTCACCACTGTTTCTGGAGTTGGAGCTAAAACTCTAGAAAAGATAAAGGCGTTTTTGAAAATCTGAGGGGTTATGTTTCGGCTGTTTTTAGTTGGATGCTTGGTTCTAAATTGCTTGTGGGCCAAGAATCCCTATCATATTGCCGTCTGTGGCATGTCGCGCAGTAGCGAAGAGCTAGAACTGGCGCTGGAATTCTCAGATGGTGTGTTGGTGAAGAAGTGCCAGGACAAGAAATTAGACGCCAGTATCAAAATAGTAGGTTCTAAAATAGAAGCCTATGGATCTCAGAAAATTATCTTTTCTCAAAAACGATCTGGTCTTGTCGTAACAGAGCGTCAAGCGAAGCGATTTGTTTCGGCTTTGATTGCGCGCTTGTCTAAGCCTGCCTACGCCCAGGTTTCGGTAGGCAAGCCTCCTTTGGCAATTGGAGAGGGTAAAATAAAATCTGAAGAACCTGTAGCCGAAATAGAAGCGTTAATCGTTGAGACCGTGTCTGTTCCAGAAGAAATTCCTGTTCCTGAAACGCCCATTACTTACAAATTTGAGAGCTTGGCTAGCATTGATCAATGGACCTATGAAGTCAGTACCAAGGCTTATCCGGGTATTCAAATAGGAACACAAATTGAGTTGCCGGGAGATTGGGTGGTACAAGCGAAGTCTGCATTTGGGACATCGGCATTTCAACTTGGAGAAAATATTGCTTGGAACCAACAGGTCTTTTTTGCTGCGAATGCAGGAAAGAAGTTTGAAATCGGAGATGGTTTTAGCGTCATGCCGAAAGCAGGCTATTTATTTTGGGGATCGTTTTCAGGCACAGAACAACTTCCTAGTTTTAATCGCCATGACTTAGAACTTGGTGCAGAATTAATTTATCTTTTATCAGAACCCAAAATAGAGTTCCGGGTTATATTATCAGCGCTGCCTGTTAATTTGG
Organism: Myxococcaceae bacterium; assembly: GCA_037134495.1. Taxonomy (GTDB): domain Bacteria; phylum Myxococcota; class UBA727; order UBA727; family JABDBI01; genus AER2-1. Next base: position 9,922 of record JBAXMC010000011.1, on the reverse strand, counting down.
GATTGCAAAGCTTTCTAATAGCTCGTTATTATTTTGTACCGAACTGGTTTGCCAGTGCGCAAGCTGGAAGTGTTGCTTTGTGGGCTCATGGATCAGCATCCACTTTTCTTTCTGCGTCATTGGGGTTAGGCCTGGTTCTATGAGTTGTGAAATAGGCGAGATAAAAGCCCGAGAAATTCTAGACAGCCGAGGGTTCCCGACTGTTTGTGTTCAGGTTGTTCTACGAGATGGAAGTATAGGAGAGTTCTCTGTACCTTCTGGGGCTTCAACAGGAGAACACGAGGCCATAGAACTGAGAGATGGAGATTCGAAGCGTTATCTAGGTAAGGGCGTTTTGAAAGCGCTTTCAAATGTAATTGAGATAATTCGGCCAGCTTTATTAGGAAAACGAGCTAACCAGCAAGAAATAATAGACAAGTTGTTAATGGAATTAGATGGCACGCCGAATAAATCACGACTTGGCGCAAATGCGATTTTAGGTGTCTCGATGGCCGTTGCGAGAGCCGTGGCTGTTCATGAAAAAAAATCTTTATATGAGTCTCTAGGCAAAGCACCTTATAAAATGCCAACACCCCTCATGAATATCTTAAACGGCGGAGCGCATGCCGATAATGGTCTTGATGTTCAAGAGTTTATGATTGTGCCTCATGGTTTTTCAAGCTTCCGAGAGGCTCTTAGAGCTGGCAGCGAAGTGTTTCATACACTTAAAAAAATCTTGCATGATAAAAACTTGACGACTTCTGTAGGCGATGAAGGTGGCTTCGCGCCTCGTTTGGAATCAACGGGTCAAGCGCTGGATTTAATTTTGGAAGCCATTTCAAAAGCAGGTTATAAACCTGGAGAAGAGATTAGTTTGGCTCTCGATGTTGCTGCGAGCGAATTTTATGACAGAGAGTCTCAGAATTATCGGTTTCGTGAGTTAGGCGAGACAGATTATAATGGCTTTGTAGACTACTGGGAAGCTCTCTGCGAAGTTTATCCCATTATCAGCATTGAAGACGGCTTAGATCAAAATGATTGGTTGGGTTGGTCTGAGTTGACAAGGCGTTTGGGTGATAAAATCCAATTAGTCGGTGATGACTTGTTCGTGACGAATCCAGATCTGATTCAAAAAGGCATCGAACAAAAAATTGCAAATGCCGTTTTAATCAAGTTAAATCAGATTGGAACGTTAACAGAAACACTGAAAGCGATTCACATCGCTTATAAAGCCGGCTATAAACATGTTTTGTCGCATCGTTCAGGCGAGACCGAAGATACGAGTATTGCCGATTTGGCAGTAGCTACAGGAGCCGCTTATATTAAAACGGGTTCTTTGTGTCGTTCTGAACGTATCGCTAAGTATAACCGTTTGTTAAAGATTGAAGAGGAATTAGGACTATGAGAAAGATTTTGTTGTTGTGTTTGTTGGCTTTGCCTCTATCTGCTTATGAATACAAATCAGGTGAATGGCTGCTGAGAGCTGTTTTAGGTAAGGCTGTCTATTTTGTTCAAGCTGATAAAACAGTTATTGGAGACAATATTTTAACCGGTGTTGAACTCGAGTACATGTTGGACCCTAAATTCAGCCTAACAGGCGCTGTGCGTCCATTATTTGCTGTTGGCAGTGTGAACTTAGGTTTCGGTGCGGGTGCTAAGTATCGTTTTGTGAATAAAGAAGTGCCACTTATTCCATTTGTGAGTTTGGCTCTGACGCCGTCAGTTTATATCCCAACAGTGGGAGAGGGGAGTTCTTATTTTAATTTAGGTATTAGACCTACTGCTGGTTTTGAGTATTTTGTCGCCAGAGATTTGAGTCTAGGCATTGAAGTTGCGCTGAATCCTAATTTTATTAAGAGAGACACCTCTTTTGAAGTGTTAGCAGGGGCTACTTGGCGTTTGTAAGCAGGCGTTGATAAGCTTCTTTGACGCTAATGCCATATTGAGCTGACAGTTGTTTGGCGGCTGCTTTGTTTCCCATGGCTGGTTTTTCGAATGCGTCATTGGGGATATTTATTTCAGCACTTTCTGTTTTAGCCTCAATAATAATTACTAATTCGCCTTTGGTCACTATTTCAGGCTTTAAATCTTGTCCTAGAATGCCTCTGTGGAAAGTTTCAAAATGCTTAGTGAGTTCTCTGGCAACAACGACTTTTTGGGGCCCACAGATTTCAAACAAGTTTTCGATTGTCTCTGATATGCGATTAGGCGACTCAAAAATTACCAAAGCAAGGCCAGCTGTATAAGAAGTTTGAATGAGGCGCACACGTTCTTTGCCTTTTTTTGGCAAGAATCCTAAAAATGCAAAGCGATTGGCGATAAGTCCTGCGCCCATGAGAGCTGTAATAATAGCGCTTGGTCCTGGGATCACTTCGATTTTATAACCAGCTTCTATAACAGCGCTGATAAGTCTACCCCCTGGGTCGCTGACGGTCGGGGCACCAGCATCCGATACGAGCCCGACAACTTCGCCATGCTCTAGGCGTTCTAAAATAGTTGGAATCCGCTTGGCTTCTTCTGAGGGTGAACATGAAATCAGCTTGGTTTGACTTAAATCTAAGCCTATCGCGTTAAATAACTTGCGACTGTGCGTGATATTTTCTGCCAAAATCACCTGTGAGTCTTTAAGAGCCAAAATACCCCTGGGAGACATATCGGTTAGATTGCCAATAGGTGTTGCAATAATTTTTAATAAGCCTGCCATGGGTTATCCTAATCAGCTATGCAAATTTCGTCAAAGCAGTTAATTTGACTTCTTAGAACAAAAATGCAACACTTTGTGTTATGAGTGCAACAACCAGCATACGTCTACCTGAGAATCTTAGGTTGGAGCTTGAGACTGTTTCCGCACAGCTTCATCGCGGAAAAAACTGGATCATTGCTGAAGCTCTGCAAATTTACTTAAAAAGCCTTAGGAATCCGTCTTTAGAGATGGAAGCCAAGAGACAGAGTTTGTTGGTTTCAAAGCAAGAAAGACCAGATACATTTTGGGAAGATAACGCAGATACTCAAGGCTGGGTATGAAGATTCTTAGGGGCGATGTAGTTATCTGTGTTGTTCAGGGCGATTACGGTAAGCCAAGACCTGCGATTGTTGTGCAATCTAATCTGTTTAATGAAACTCATGCGAGCATTACGGTCTGTCCTGTAACCTCAGATATCAAGGATGCGTCTTTGTTTAGGGTCACAGTTGAACAGAGTCCAACCAATGGGCTGCAAAATCAGTCTCAGGTGATGATTGATAAAATTGTGAGTGTTTCTAGAGATAAAATCAAACAAGTAGCCGGAAAAGTTTCAGTTAAAGATTTGGATTCAATTCAGCAGGCTTTAAAAGTTTGGCTCGGGCATTAATAAGCCTGCCATGGGTTACCTGTTCTTCTCCTGGGCTGAATTGAAAGTTGAAACGCATTTTTGATGAGCTCTAGCTTTTGCATGCAGCCGTAACCAACAATGCTGATTACGTCAAAGCGGCAAAGGGGTGGGGATTTGTAGTTTTTTTGCAAATAAAGCGCAGAGGATCGAATAATCTTTTCTTGTTTGTCCCGTCTAATACTGGCTTTGGGGTCTGTAAATCGGCTGTGTTCACGACTTCGGACTTCTACAAAACATAAGACAGGGCCGTCTTTGGCAATGATGTCTATTTCGCCGAATTTATAGCGTATATTTCGAGCAATAATCTCATACCCCTTTGACAAGAGCAGCTGGCATGCGCTTTCCTCACCTGCATGTCCCGCTTCCAGTTTATGATTCGATTTGGTTATTTCGGCCAGTTTTTCCATGGGTTGCAACCTCAAATAAATGTTCCTACGGCCGGAGGCGCGCTTCGTGACCAGATTACACAGGCGGCAGGTCTGCCCCCAAAAGCCTTGTGTTTTGCTGCGCGAACCGACAAAGGTGTGCATGCTATAGAGAATATCGCCACTTTTTGGTTCAGAGGGCCGTTTGATAGCCAAAATTTTCTAGAAAAACTGCATGAGATCCAAATGCCAGGGCTTAGAAATGTCCGGGGTTTTGAAGTAGACCCGAAATTTCATGCACGGGGAAACTCTGCTGGGAAACACTATCGCTATGTTTTAAACGGCCCAGATCCAGAAACCAGTTGGCAGATTGTCCCAGAGTTAAATTTAGAAGCCATGCGTGAAGCGCTCTCTTATGTGCTTGGTACTCATGATTTTTCATCGTTTAGAGCAGCCGGATGCACCGCGGGGACTGTCACAAAGACGATTTATACGGCTACACTAACTGAATCTTCTGAGGGGCTTTTCATAGATTTGCATGGAGATGCTTTTTTGCGCAAAATGATTCGAATACTCGTAGGTTTGCTCTGTGAGATTGGAGCCGAGCTTCGTAAACCTGAAGATTTGAAGTTCATCTTAGAGGCAAAAAGCAGAAGCGTAGCCGGAATCACAGCTCCTGCTTGTGGCTTGACCTTACTTAGTGTAGATCTAACAGGATTAGGAGCCTTCGGAACGTGAAACAATATCAAAAGACTCTTCTGATTTGGATGATTTTCGGTCTCTTCATCGTCAGTGTGTGGAGCTATTTTGGCCAGAAGGTCACGCATACAGTTGATAAGCCATTCTCAGATGTCGTTGCATCGATAGAGAAAGGCGAGGTCAAAGAAGTCTCGATTACAGGTCAGCAATTTACCGGAGAATATAAAGACGGAACACGTTTTAGAGCGACCGGTGAACGCGGCGAAGCGATCATGAATGTGCTTAAAAAAGCCAATCATGATTTCCAAACTCAATATCGATTCGAAAATGAAGATCCAGGCGGATTCTGGTTTTTCGTAGCTCAATGGCTGCCAATGATTCTGATCATGGGTGTTTTGTTTTTCTTTATGCGCCAAATGCAACAAGGCGGCGGCCGTGCTTTCTCGTTTGGGAAAAGCCGTGCTCGTATGTTGCCTGAAAGCGAAACCAAAATCACGTTTGCTAGCGTTGCTGGTGTCGATGAATGTAAACAAGAGCTCGAAGAAATTGTTCAGTTTTTGAAAGATCCCAAACGCTTTACACGCTTAGGCGGCCGAATTCCTAAGGGTGTTTTGCTCATGGGACCTCCGGGTACCGGTAAAACGCTTTTAGCCAGAGCCATTGCTGGTGAAGCAGGCGTGCCGTTTTTTAGCATTGCGGGTTCAGATTTCGTTGAAATGTTCGTGGGCGTGGGCGCAAGCCGAGTTCGAGATTTGTTCGAACAAGGTAAGAAAAACGCTCCCTGTATTGTTTTTATCGATGAAATCGATGCCGTTGGCCGTCAACGTGGAGCCGGCATGGGTGGTGGTCACGATGAACGCGAACAGACTTTAAACCAACTTCTTGTAGAAATGGACGGTTTTGCTTCGAATGAAGGCGTGATTATTATCGCGGCAACAAATCGTCCTGATGTTTTGGATCCTGCTATTTTAAGACCCGGTCGATTTGACCGCCGTGTTGTTGTTCCAAGACCTGATTTGCTCGGCCGTGAAGCCATATTTAAAGTACATACTAAGAAAGTGCCTTTGCTTGAAGACGTCAATATCGAAGTTTTAGCTCGATCTACTCCTGGTATGAGTGGTGCTGATATTGAAAATCTGGTCAATGAATCAGCACTGATTGCCGCACGCTCGGACAAAGAAAAAGTGAGCATGCACGATTTTGAAATGGCTCGTGAAAAAATCATGATGGGTGCTGAACGTCGTACGATGGTTATGTCTGAAAAAGAACTTGAAAATACGGCCCACCATGAAGCGGGTCACGCTTTGGTTTCTATCTTGATTGGAAAAGAAGTAGACCCGGTTCACAAGGTGACGATTATTCCAAGAGGTATGGCGCTGGGTGTTACCATGAGTCTGCCAACGGAAGATCGCTATTCCATGACCAAAACGTATGCAGAAAATCAATTAGCTATTTTGCTCGGTGGTCGTATTGCGGAAGAGTTGGTTTTCGGAGAACTTACTAGCGGTGCCGGTAACGATTTTGAGAAAGCCAGCGATATTGCCAGACGTATGGTTTGCGAGTGGGGTATGTCAGTTAAAATGGGACCTATGGTCTTTGGACGTAAAGAGAGCCAAGTCTTTTTAGGTCGTGATTTTTCGCAGTCACCTGACTACTCAGAAAACACAGCTCAAGAAATTGATATCGAAGTTCGTCGCATTATTCTGGAGCAATATGGTCGTGCACATGCTTTATTGGAATCGAATATCGATGCCTTAAAACGCGTAGCTCGCGGTTTGCTCGATTACGAAACTTTAGATGGCGATGAAATCAAAAGTATTTTAGCGGGAAATGTCGTGACCCGTGAAAAACCACTTTCTAAAATAAAAACACGAGAAAATCTGGATAAGGAACGCCTGCTCCCTGCTGCAGAACCTGTAATTGTATGAATTTGACTCTATCTCTGATCGGCCGTCCAAACGTTGGCAAAAGTACGTTATTTAATCGTTTGGTGGGTAAACGTATCAGCTTGGTTCATGATGAACCTGGTTTAACGCGTGACCGTATTTACGGCGATGCTTCGTTTGATAATCGCGATTTTTTGCTCATTGATACCGGCGGAATTGATCCAGACAATGACGAAAACATCATGCGGTCTATCAAGAAACAAGCAGAGATTGCCATTGCAGAGTCAGATGCCATTTTGTTTATGGTTGATGGTAAAGCAGGTTTGTTGCCCGCTGATTTGGAAATCGCCCAAAAACTTCGGGTGACAAAAAAGCCTGTTTATCTGTTAGTCAACAAAACAGAAAGTGATTTAGGTAAAGCTTCGTCTTCTGAGTTTTATGAGCTTGGCTTTGACTTGCTTTTCCCCATATCTGCTGCTCATGGTCAGGGACTAGACGATGTATTTGAGTCTGTATTTGAAAAGCATCCGGTCCCTCAGACAGAAGAAGACCCAGATGCCCTAAAGCCCGATCGACCTTTATGCTTGGCTATTATAGGTAAACCCAATGCTGGTAAGTCTAGCTTCGTGAATAAGCTGCTTGGTGAAGAGCGCCTCTTGGTTTCTCCTGAGCCAGGCACGACCCTCGATGCTGTTGATGAAGAGATTACTTATAACGGCAAAATTTTCAAATTAATCGATACAGCTGGGATTCGTCGAAAACGCAGTATTTTTAAAGATACCGAGAAAATGGCAGTTTCAGCAAGCTTAGGTGCGTTAGATAGAGCCCAAGTGGCGCTTTTACTGATCGATGCAACTGAGGGAATCACAGAGCAAGATCTGAAAATCGCCTCGTTTGTTGATAAAAAATCTAAAGCAGTCGTGATTGTAGTGAACAAGTGGGATTTGTCGAAAACGAAAGAGATAAACGCAGAGAAATTTACGCTTCATATTCGCGAAAAAATGCCATTTTTATCTTATGCGCCAATTTTGTTTGCTTCGGCCCTAACAGGCAGAAACATTTTTGATGTTTTAGAAACAGCAACAGAAGTGGCTGAAGCTTATGTGAAACGTATCCCGACTTCCCAAGTCAATAAAATGATCGAGCAAGCTGTCGCAGTGCATCAGCCGCCGATTGTACAGGGAAGGCGACTCAAGTTTTTCTATGGCACTCAAGTGGCTGTGGCTCCGCCTACTTTCTTGTTTAGCGTGAATGAAAAAAGCGGCATTCACTTTTCTTATGAGCGTTTTTTGGTGAATCGTATTCGAGATGCTTTCGAATTTAAAGGTTCTCCTATTCGGTTGGTGTTCCGTGACCGATCTTGAAAAACGCTTAAATTTTAAGTTTAAGAACGCAAAGCTTTTAGAACAAGCTTTGACGCATCGTAGTTTTCAAGAAGATCGTGCCCAAAATGAGCGTCTAGAATTTTTAGGCGATGCTGTTTTAGGTTTAATCGCTGCAAGAAATCTCTATGAAAAGTTTCCAAATGCCACAGAAGGGACGCTTACCCAGCTCAGAGCGCTCTATGTCTGCCAGGCGAATTTATCAAAAGCTGCCGAGCGTTTAGAATTAGGGCGCTTTTTGCGTGCGGCTAAAGCCATGCGTTTATCTGGCGCGGTACAGCAGACGTCCGTGTTATCAGACGTTGTGGAAGCTGTAATCGGCGCTGCTTATTTAGACCAAGGCTTCGATGCAGCTGAAAAACTGGCTCTGCATATTTTAGGGGCTTTGCCTGAGAAAACAGAGACGCCGCTAAAGAGTCCTAAGACGGAGTTACAAGAATTAATTCAGGCGAAATATGCTCTGGCGCCTGTCTATGAGCTTGTCGATGTTACAGGGGCTGCACATATACCCAAATTTAGAGTGCGCGTGTTGGTGAATAATCAAGAATTGGCTATAGGCGAGGGGGCTAACAAAAAAGAAGCCTCTGAAGCCGCTGCTAAAGAAGCTTTAAGACACATCCATGCTTGAACTTGAACTTTATTTTGAACTCGATGAACCTGATGACATGGAGGCGATTCGAAAACGTGTTGCAGAAAAATTAAAGATTTCTTTAAAACAGCTTCCTGAAATAGAAATCAAGAAAAGAGCCATTGATGCAAGGCGTCAAAATGTGCGTTTTTTGCTGACGATTGGTTCTGTTATCGAATTGCCAGAAATAAAAATCCCCCTCAATCCCCCTTTTTCAAATGGAGAAGTAAAGCCGGTCTTGATTATAGGCGCAGGTCCTGCAGGGCTTTTTTGTGCTTATGAATTAGCCAGGCAGGGCATGAGATCTATTATTTTAGAACGAGGCAAAAAAGTCCAAGCTCGAAGGCATGATCTCAAAGGCCTTACTCAGCATGGCGTTGTAAACCCGGATAGCAACTATTGCTTTGGTGAAGGTGGGGCTGGTACTTATTCAGACGGCAAACTCTATACGCGTTCGCATAAACGAGGCGATGTTCGGGATATACTTGAAATTTTAGTTGAACACGGAGCTCCTGAAGTCATTTTAACAGATGCTAGGCCCCATATTGGCTCAAATCGGCTTCCTAAAGTGATTACAGCGATGCGAGAGCATTTGGAATCTGTCGGTGTTTGTTTCGAATTTGAAGCTCGTGTTGTAGATATTCTGGTAGAAAAAAATCGAGCAATCGGTGTTAAACTAGCCGACGGACGTGAGTTAACAGGCCAAGCTGTTGTTGTGGCTACAGGGCATTCAGCTCGCGATATGATTGATATTTTAGAACGTATCGGGGCAACGCTTGAAGCTAAGCCATTTGCGATGGGCGTTCGTATTGAGCATCCGCAGCCTTTGATTAATGAGATTCAGTATGGTCGTTTTGCAGGGCATCCTAAATTGCCGGCAGCGCCTTACAAACTAGCTTATACGCCAGAAGACGGACGTGGCGCGTTCTCGTTTTGTATGTGTCCTGGCGGCTGGATTGTCCCAGCATCTACAGAGATAGAAGGCTTGGTTGTGAACGGTATGAGTCTGTCTCGCCGTGATTCTCCTTATGCGAACTCTGGTTTAGTCGTCGCTGTTTCTGTCGAAGATTTAGACCGAGTTGGACTCAAGAGGCCTTTGGGCGGTCTGGAGTTACAGCGTCGTATAGAGAGAGCAGCAGCTCTTGCTGGTGGTGGTGAGCTTTGTGCGCCTGCTGTGCGTGTTACAGATTTTGCGAAAAAGCGTCTGTCAAGTACAGTGCCGAATACAAGTTATCAACCTGGTTTAAAGCCGGCTGACATGGATGCAGTTTTAGATGCTTCGGGTTTGCCGCTTGCTTCTAGGCTTCGCGAAGCACTTTTTGAATTTGATCGCAAGATGCCTGGGTATCTTACAGAAGAAGGCGTGTTAGTTGGCGTCGAATCGAGAACTTCAAGTCCTGTGCGTGTTCTTAGAGACAAAGAAAAACTAAACAGTCCAACCATCGAAGCCCTATACCCCTGCGGAGAAGGCGCTGGCTATGCAGGGGGCATTGTGAGTGCAGCGATGGATGGCGTTCATGTTGCGAGAGCCATGCAGGGTTTAAACAGCACGATCTGCTAGTGTTTATCTACAACTCTCCGCCTAAACGTCCTGTCTCTCTGAGACGTTTTT
>JBAXMC010000010.1:0-26155 GCA_037134495.1 Myxococcaceae bacterium | reverse complement strand
TCTTGCCTGAAGAACGCAACATGCTTAAAAAAATGGCGGCTTATCCTGATATTGTTTTGAGCGCAGCTCAGAATTTAGAGCCTCACAGAGTGTTATTCTATTGCCAAGATTTGATTGGCGAATTTCATGCTTATTTTACGCAATATAGACACTCCGAGAGAATTATTTCGGATGATGCTGAGCTTACGCAAGCACGATTAGGCCTGGTTTCAGCTTTGAAGCAAACGCTGTTTAATGCTTTGTCGCTTTTAGGAATCTCAGCACCGGAGCATATGGAACATGATTAAAATAATTTTATTAGGACTGATGTTTGGTTTGGGTTTTTGGGTGGGTCGTGTCACAGATGTTTTGCCTGAAATTGACAAACAGACTGATTCTGTTGCGCTGCGTGAAAAAATTTTAAAAGACGTCCAGAAACACTTAGATTTAACTTACTATAGCGAGCTGATTAAAAAACCTGAAGTAGCTCCAGAACCAGAACCAGAGGCTGCCCAAACGCCTGCTCCAGAGCCTGTCTCAAAATCATCACCTGATAAAATTGCCCAGGCGCTTGCAAAAGTGTTGGGTAGCGAAACACCTGATGCAGTCAAAAATGTCATCAAGCAAACGCTCCCCGTTGGGACAGGCTCGGCTTATGCTGTCCAAGTAGCATCGCTGCCGAATCGAGAAGCCGCTTTGGACTTGGTGAAGCGTTTGGCACAAAAGGGCCATGCTGCCCAGTTGGTTCAGGCAGAGATTCCCGGCAAAGGGAAAGTCTATCGCGTGCGTATTCATGGGTTTAAGACCCGTCAAGAAGCAGATACTTATCGCGAACAACGTGGACTAGAAGGCATTACGGTTGCTCAATAACGATCATTTGGTGGTTTCGCTTCTAGGTAGGATAAACGGCAATTTCTTGATTTCTGAAAGTATCTGAGTCTGCTGATTTTGTGCTTTTTTGGGCCCAGGAAAACTCACTCTGCCGCACTCTTGACTATGCCTAAAATTGTTTATAGACGTCGTAATATGAAAAATTCTGCAAAAGTTTTATTAGCAGGTGTTTGGATCTTTTTCGCTTCTTCATCAGATGCTTCGCATCAGTTTGTTTGCGACTTTGAAAACACTCCCACCACAAAAAAAATGTACGAAAGAAGGGGCCTTGTTTTTGAGGATTCTACTCCCCATAACGAAATAGTAAGCTGGGAAAATTTAGAAAAAAATGATTTAGTGGTTTTTAGGTCACCTAACGATGATTGGAGAACTCAATCTTTGGTTCAAAAGAAAACATCTGTTGATTTGACGACATTACCTTCATTTTTTCAATGCACTCAAGAAGTATCAGAACAAATAGTTGCGATTACAGAGAGCTATGATGAAGTAGATGCCTGTTTAGTTAAAACTCTCTTAGAATCTGACAAATTAGAGGAATATCAAAAAAGTTTAATTGTGAAAGAATTTATCAAACTTAAACAGGAGTCTGATTACTTTAAGATTGATTCAAACAGTATTCTAAAAATTGAACGTTATTCCCTTGATTGGCATAATCCCGCGGAGGCAATTTCGAGATATACAAAGAAAAACGGGGAAGAGTTTTATACTGCTACGAGAAATGGCAACGTTGCTCGACTCTTGAAGGATGAGTCACCTCAAACGGAGCTATAGAAGAAAAAGGTGCCTGGTATTACAAGTCACAAGTTGACACATGTTTTTGAACATCCTAATCGCTGTATATGACAAGACCTCCTATTTGTTTCATGCTGCTTAAATAGTTCTGTGCAGATAGGCTGTCAATAACTCTTATTAATTGACATTTTTTCAAAAACATGGCACGATTTCAAAATGGTGGCATCAGTTAGAACACGAATGAGGCAAGGGGGACGGTTGGTGATCCCTGCCCAATATCGCCGAGAATTGCATCTCAACTTAAACCAAGAAGTTCTTCTATCGCTTGAAGATGGTGTTTTACATGTTGTACCGCTTAACTTGGCTGTTGCACGTGCTCAGGCGCTTGTTAAAAAATACAACCCAGAACATCGAAGTCTCTCAGACGAATTAATTGCGTTGAGACGAGAAGAAAATGAAGACATTTAGCTATGTTCTAGATGCATCGGCATTATTAGCTGTCATCAATCGAGAGCCTGGCATCGAAGAGGTTCAGAAGTTTTTACCCGAATCTTGTATCTCAAGTGTGAATTTTTCGGAAGTAGCCTCAATCATGATGAGGCTTGGTATTCCATTAAAAGATTTAAAATCTGTTTTACATGGATTGGTACAAATCGTTGATTTTTCTGAAGAGCACGCCTTAACAACCGCAGAGTTTTGTGGACCAACTAGATCTAAAGGACTTTCACTTGGAGATCGAGCTTGTTTGGCGCTCGGTCATCATCTTAGATTGCCGGTATTTACAGCGGATAAAGCCTGGAAAGATCTAGAGATTGGAGTGAAAATCCGGTTGCTCAATAACGATCATTTGGTGGTTTCTCCAACGCCCTGAATGGAAACGCCATTGTGTTCCTATGACCAAAACCAACTCATGAGCAATGAGCGAGAGCCACATGCCAAATACGCCCATGTCTAAGATAACACCGAAATAATAAGCACTCGGGACCATGACAAACCAAGTGCTTAAAATCAGCAGAATCATGGTAAATTTCGTGTCTCCTGTGCCATTTAAAGCTCCAGAAGTAACGAGTGAAAAGGCTGATAATATTTGGTAGCCACCGACCAACATGAGAATCTCACAAGCAAGCTCTATCACTTGTGTGTCTTTTTGGAAAATCGAAACCAACGGAATTGGAATCAAGATAAAAGCCAAACTGGTGACCAGCATAATGCCCACCGAAAGCTGAATCGTGGCCCAATAGGAGCGTTTGAGAGCAGGGAAATCTTGAGCGCCTGTGCATTGGCCGGTCAAAATACAGGCTGCTTCTGAAATGCCATAGACCGGCAATAAGCTCAAACACATAATTTTGGTCGCAATTTGGTTGGCTGCAAGAGGTGCTTCACCGAGCCTTGCAATCATGCCAATCACAAATGTCCAGCCGCCCGTGTCTAACAGCCAGCGAATTCCAACAGGGACTCCTAAGATTAATAACTTTTTAATAATATTGAGATGTATTTTGAATTCGATTCCAATGTCTTTGATAAATAAAGTCAGAATAATTAACATCCCTATAACATCAGACAGTACAGTGGCGTAAGCAGAGCCGTCCATGCCATAGGCCGGTATAAACCAAAGACCAAAGATTAAAATTTGACTAATAATAACGTTAAAAACGCACATGAAAATATTGACCTGCATCGGTAATTTCATGTTTCCACTACCTAGATAGTAGCTGGATAGAACCAAAGTAACGAACCAGAAGGGTGATGCCCAGAGCCTCAGCCCGAAATAGTGTTCAGACATAATTTGAAGATGCTCAGGGCCTCCAAAAAAGTGAAATATCACTGGACTCAAATAAGTGAGACCAACTACCAGAAGCCCAATAGGAAATGCCAGAAAAAGTCCCTGGCAACCAGCCTGTTTTGCCATGTTTTTTTGGTTCGCTCCGATGGCTTGCGAAACTAAAATTTTTACACTTTCAAAGAAACCAATAAAAAATGAGTTAATCAGAAACATGACTGAAGTCGACATGCCGACAGCAGCCAATTCACTCATACCAATTTGGCCCACCATGAGTGTATCGGTGAAATCCATGATGGTAAAAGAAAGCATTCCTATGACCAATGGCCATGAAATATGAATGACTTCTTTTAAACTTCCTCTTTTTTGCACATATTTAGTATATCATTAAAGCTTGTTTAAAATCAACTCGAGCCAAGACTTTAATTTATCAGCATTTTTTTCGATTTCATTGGCAAATAACGCAAAAGCGACGATTTTGCCGTCTGGTCGTCTGTAGTAACCTGCCAAGCCTCGTATGCCCGACATATGGCCTGTTTTCGCCCTGACGTTGCCTTTAAAAGGCTCTTTGTTGAAAGAACGGCTTAAGGTTCCGTCTTCTCCTCCAATGGGCAGTGCTGCCATAAATTCGGGAGCGATCTTGAAATTGGAAGCTGTCTTAACCAGAAAATCAGCCATTTGGTCAGGGGTGACGAGATTTGTGCGAGAGAGCCCTGAAGCATCAGCCAGAGTTTCAATATCGACAAACTTTTTAACGACCTCTAAGCCTTGTTCGAAATTTCCGGCTCCTAAAGTCTTGAGTAGAGCTTCATTGCCCAGATTGTTCGAAAACTTTGTATAGTTAATGCCCATCTCTGAGAGATAGGGTGAGAAATCACGGGTGATGGGGTTCAGATTCTCAGGCACTGCGCCAGCTTTAATAACGCCTGTAATTTTGATTCCGATTCGTTCTAAGGCTTCTTTGAATAACAGGCCTGCCCAAGCAATAGGTTCTTTGATGGCATAAGTTTTGTATTGTGGTGCAGTTAATTTTTGAACTTTACCTTTGATATCGAGTCCGAGTCCGGTGATCGTGTAATCGCCTGATTTTTTGGTTCTCAGCTTAATAAACTTTGTATAGGGGTCTAGAATAATTTTTTGGTCGGGCAACGACCCAACAACCAAGCGGTTATAGTTAACATTGATGCCAGAAATAGGAGCAGAAAACCGACGGTCATAATCTTCTTCTAGCCAGTCTTGGCCGTAATAGTTTTTGTCGAAAACACTGTCGTCGATAATAATATTTTTGATGGGTTTTTTAACAAGTTGTTTAATCTGGCCAGCCAAATCATCGAGATCATGAACAGAGAAGCTCGGGTCACCGCTGCCTTTGATGTAGAGATTGCCGTCGTAGTAAACTTTTGTTTCAAAACGGTAAGAAGGGCCTAGTTTATGTAAAGCTGTCGCCAGTGTTAATAACTTGAGCGTGCTTGCGGGGATAAACTTCTCATGTTCATTTTGTTCATAGAGAATCTTCCCTGAGGGCACTAAACGAACTTGGAGTCCAATTTTCTCAATGGCTTGTAGAGTCGTAAAAAATAGAAACGTGAATAAAATAGTTTTCATGAAGGAGGAGTTGTAGGGTTGGGTTCGCCCCAGCAGATAGAGACGCTGGATGTTCCCGTTGCATAACATTTAAAATAAGGGCTTCCTTTTGCGCATTGTGCACTGGAATCTGTGCAAGTCAAATGACAAGTTTGTATCGAGGAAGTGGCACTTGTATTATAGGGCTTACAAATTTGACCGGTTGGGCAGCTACTCGTGTTTTGGCTGCAATCTCTTTGACAAAGAGCGATTTGATTAGAACTTCTGTCACAAACGGTTCCTGGGTCTGTACATTGGCCATCACCGCTACAGGGGAGCTGGCAGATGCCAGTAGGATCACAAATCCGATTATCAGGGCAACCTGGGTTTGTGAGACTTGGGTCGCACGTGATAGCAGAACCATGACAGCCGAAAAAGCTCAGCAGCATCGAACAGATTAAAATTTTCCCCCACATTTTTCTAAGTCTCCCGCAATGTTTTTTTGGTGCGCTTCTAAAGTCCCGCCCCCAATTTCCAACAGCTTAGCATCTCTCCATAGGCGCTCTGCAACAAATTCCGCAACATAACCGTTGCCCCCTAGGACCTGCATGGCTGAGTCGGCTGCCTTTTTGGCCATCCTGGCGCTAATCAGCTTAACGCCATCACTATCTAATCGATTTCCAGAAGGCTTTAGGGCCGTTTGGTAAATATAAGCTTTGGCTGCTTGATATTCTGCATACGTATCAGCCAAATGTTGCTGAATCTGACCAAAATGTGTGAGCGGTTTCCCGAAGGCTTTTCGTTCAGACGCATAAGCAACCATGATATCCAAACTGCGTTTTCCAATTCCGAGGCCCATGGCAGCCAGTGTGAGGCGCTCTAGCTCTAAGTTGCGCATCATATGTTTGACAGAATCGCCTTCTTCTCCAACGCGGTTTTCTACGGGAACGATGCAATTGTCGAAGACTAACTCTGCTGTGTTAGAAGCACGCATGCCGGTTTTGTCTTTGATTTTTTGACCAACAAAATACCCAGGGCAATCAGGAGTGACAATGAAAGTCGAAATTTTTGTGCCGGTCTTTGCGTAAAGATAAACAATATCAGCGGGTGTTCCAGACTCGTCTAAGACGCCGTTTGTAATCCACATTTTACGGCCATTGATCACATAGTGATTATCTTGTCTGACGGCAGTTGATTGCATGCCGATAACATCAGTGCCGTTGCCGGGTTCTGACATGGCCATGCAGCCAATAAGCTCTCCCGTGCAGAGTCCGGGTAAATATTTATTTTTTTGAGATTCACTGCCATTTGTAGCCAGATTATTCACGCATAACATGGCGTGGGCTAAGTAAGCCAGTGTAAAACCTGGGTCAGAGTATGAGAGCTCTTCGTGTGCGATGACAGCCGAGAGAGCGTCCATTTCTGAACCGCCATATTCGCTGGGTGCCGTGATGCCTAGAAGGCCTAAATCAGCTAATTTTCGAAAGAGATTTAGGTCAAAAACTTCTTGTTTGTCCCGTAATCTGGCACCTGGTTCGATCTCTTTGGTGACAAAGTTTTTTAAAGTTTTGCGTAAGAGTTCGTGTTCGTTCATGAAGTAGAGTTTTCCGTTCTTTGGTCTAATGTCTGTGTTTCCTGAATCGTACTCCACATGCGCCAGGGGTATCGCATTTGCGTGCTTTCATCAACGGTTGTCTAACCGTTGCGGCGCACAAGCTCGTATTGTCGGCCAATCCTATTCGACTGTTGGCTCTGTCAAAGACAGTATATGCGTTCATCATAAACGGGGTGCCTAAAATCAGTGTAGCACCCGAGTCTTGCACATCGCTTGTACTCGCAAATAGCGAGCCATATCCGGTAGGATTGTTGTTCGAATCGACTGCAGTGATAAACAGATAACTATCTGGCGATAGCGCTACCCGAAACGTTTGGCCCCCCTGAGTGGAGGAAGAAAACTCAATTTGCATGGGCTTAAGCTTTGCGTACTGGGCAGGTTTAATTTTTACAAACTTTTGAGCAGTGGGTGAGTTATCCCAGAACTCAGAAGGTATTCCAGCCGATTCATAGTAAGCTGCAATCGCACTGAGCATCTGGTCAGTTAAAAAAATTCCTCCGGTTCCACTGTCAATAATCGTATACACCTGATCCGTTCCGCTGATGGCCGGAAACGCCACAGAGTTTGAGTCATCTAACCAAAGCTTGAGCGGCTGAACCGTATAGTATGTAAGGTCTTGAGGTCTGGCTAAGTGAGGCGTTTGAAGAATGTCGGTATATTGAAGGTTGACTCCCGGGTCAAACGAACCAAATTCGACCGATGAGGTCTGGTTGTTATACATGCACAGGTTGATCGCAAACACATCTGTTATTGTTTGGCTTGCTTGATAATGATGCCAAAATGAATCGTAGGTGCTTGGGCCCACCAAAAGAGATTCGTATGCTAAACCCAGGATGTTATCAAGATATTCACCTTGAGTAAAAACCCCAACATCGTACTGAATCTCAGGCCCATCACTCAATAGTTTAACTGGCTCGGAATACAGTGACAGGGTTCCGTTGCCTAAACCATAAAAAATATCGTAGTTCGTACCGATGGATTGCTGATTAGGCAGTGGGCTAAATTGAACCTCGCCAGGGGTATTGATCGAGCATTTGCTCGTAGGACACAAAGAACGGTCTCCGATTAAAATCAGGTTCGAACTTCCGGTGTCAAGCAAAACGGGTATTTGCTGACCGTTGACGTACAACGGCATGTTAAACGCACCTGAAGACCACGTCAGGGGAATTTTTTGTGGGCTTGATATCACTGAGGTCGACGAGGTTGATGAAGTCGGACTGCATCCAACTCCCAGCACAATTGGAAGCATTAATTGATATTTATTCATAAATATTATTACCTAGGTACAGTTAGAGCCAAGACTGGCCGGCTTGCATATCTTAAGCGTCAGATCGAAGTTTTGTGGGGACGTTGTTGAGTTGTTAAACAGATTGAGTGCTCGATAGGTCTGTGTGAAATTGCATCTTCCGTTCCCAACACTGGCAATCAGAGGATCCTCCAAAAACGAATAGGCTTGAGGCACGACCACAAGATTCATGGCATTGCTTAGGGAGCCGGCGTTTGGAACATATAGCTGCGCATGTCCTGAACTTCCGTTACAATTCGAAAAGTTATCGGCCAGTGTCGAGTAGGTCGGAGGATTTGGCTGCGATATAAACTCAAACGCACTCCAATTTGTCGAATCTCCTGCTATGTAAAGCGCTCCGTTCAAATAGTCCGGCGGAAGAATTAGTTGATTGTTGACAGTCAAAGAGACCTGAAACCCGTCTCCGCTCAATGCTGGCTCGCTTACAGTCCCGCTACACTGCAAAGCGCAACCCGTATTAGAAGTTGTGGCAGTGCACCGCACACAATTTGTGGCATCAAGGCAGGCGGTATTTCCCGTCACAATCTGAATGTGGTAGTTCTGAGAACTTGAATCGGTTGTGAATGCGCACTGAGATGAAATGCTCCCGGCGTTAGGGAGTATATTTCCGCTAGCACTTGGACTTGAACTCCCCACTGCATCTCTTGGGATCACAACTGTGGTGTTCAAACGAGCAAATCCGTTTAAATTATATGAAGCAACCGTGACATCACCACCACCACCGCCGCCACCTGTATTCCCATTGGATCCTGTATTCACAGTGCCGCTTGAGCCATCAGTAATCCTTTGTAAAATTTTGACTGGCAGCAAAATAGGTTCGCCAGGAGTGCTTAGAACAATATTGGTAGGCAGAATCTGGACGTAGGCCTGAATTGTGGAATCATTTGTCTGTTGGTTAGCGAAAGACAATTCCGGCGTGACCTGTAAGCTTGCATTCGGTCCCAGTGCCGCGTTAAGCGTCAACAGCAGCTGGTTGTCATAGACTGCGTTGTCGGAGTTAGATCCATTCGGCACCTGAACGTTGGTACACCGATAGTTTTCAGCGCAAATATGATTACTCAAAACTTTCTTTGAGCAAAATCTGAAACACATTTCGTGGGCTCCGCTTGTAACCCCTGTTTCTGTGTAGGAGTAATCCAGTAGTTGAGTTGCACCGGGAGTCGTAAATGTCATAAAACTTGGTTGAGCACTTAGAATTTTTGGAACTTGCGGTGGTAACGGATCCGTTTTGCTCAATGGTTTCAACTGATCTGAAGGAACCAAAAACATGCTCGAAAGTGTCCAGTTGTTTGTTGTCCCGTAAGAGATATCTAAATGCTCCGTTAAGCATTCAAACACTTCGTTGCGATTGGGATCACAGTAAAAGTTAACCACAGCCGTATTGGCACTTTGAATCGTAGAGTTACAGCCTAGACCCAGAACAGCAAAAATAAGCGCTTGAATTATTATCTTCATAAAGACTCCGCAGTATATTTATATTATATATTAATTTAAATCTAAATTTCAATGTTAATAAATTATATTGTATAATTTTCCAGGTTCAAGCCATAGCAAGAAGCCTAGCGGATTGTGTGGGGCTGGGTTAAATGCGCGCTCTAGTGGCAGGTGGCGGCATTAACGGTATCGCAAATCGTGGCTTTCAAAAAGACGGGATCTCGATAAATTCCAATTTGATTGCCTTGAGTGGCTGCTCCTGTCAGGGGCATTACGGCCTTGAATTCATGCGTCACCACACACTGACCATTTCCCAATGAAATAATAGCGGGATCTTCTATAAACCATGTGCTTTCAACGGAGGCAATAGACAATGCGTCGTTCAGGCTTCCGCTTCCAGTGTAAGCCTGCAGCGAACCCGGTGAGCCCGTGCCATTGCAGCCCGCATAGTTCGTAGCCACCGTTGACATAGTCGGATGATTCGTCTGAGAAGAAAAATTAAACTCTGACCACGGGTGATTGCCCGCGGTATCGATTATACCGCTAAACAGAATCATCCCTTCTGCGTATGATGCGTCGGTTGTAAAGGTGTTTGACTGAGTCAGGTAGAGGTTAAACGTGTCGCCGTTCGTTTGGGTATTTGAAGGAATATTGCCGGTACAACTTACGGTGCAGTAGCCTCCACCTGAAGTTGTCTTGCATAGAACGCAAGCGGTTGGGTCGGCGCATTTGGATGATTGAACGTAATCATTCTCGAGCGCACCGGAAACAATCTGCACCCCGTCTCCGCCTCCTTCCAGTGTTGGATCACCAAGCGTGGTATAACGGACTACGACTCCATCAGAATCGGGGGTGCCGTCAAAAGAAAAGGTGCAACTAACTGAAGCGGTGTCATTGATACTGCTGACGGAACCTCCACCTGTTCCTTCCGAAGTTGAAGAAACGTCTTTTTCTAACCCATTAGAGGTTTTCGACATCGTTCCCTGTGCTGACCCCTTGAACTCGAACTGAAATGTTTTCACCGATTGATTCGAAGTGACAATGGTCGATCCTGAACACTGAATCAGAAGACCTAAAGCAATTACTGTTGCAAATAATTTGCACATATTTCTCTCCAATTTTATTTCTCTACGATGCAAGACCCGTGAAGCAACTCTTCGAGGGATAGTCGCAGATAAAAGCGTCTAATATGTAAGTTGAATAGCTGAAGGCTCCCCCCGCAGTCGAACTCCCATTTCCCAAGTAAATGGTACCTTTATAGGTGAAGGTGGCCGAGCAAGGAGCACCATTAAAAGTATATCCATAATCCGAAAAGATATAGTAGCTGTTGGAGTTGTTCACATTCCAAGGCGTTCCGCCTTCACCTAAGACGCTAAATAAATCGGAATTACTGGTGTCCATTTGGCGACAAGAGCTGTAATCAGTGGTAGGTCCAGAGGTCAGCCAATCGGGTCTCGCCGGTACTTGATGTGCAAAGGCAATCGCGCCAGTTCCAGAGCCCGCACTTGGGATAATCGTCGTAGTATAGGTCAACACAAAATTAAGGCTATCTCTCGCAACTCGGGCATTGGCAGGAACCATCCCGTTGCATGATATCGAACAACTTTGAGAATAGTAGTCTGAGTTGAATGCACAGACCACACAAGCAGCTTTGTTGGTGCACGCGGAGTTATTTCCAGAGCTATTTAAAACAATTTCTACTCCATCGGTCCCGTCCGCGGTGTGCCCGTTTTGACTGGGATCCAATGAAAACGAACATTCCACGATGCTCGTGTCGCTCGCAGAGTGTGCACTTCCATCCGATCCTCCGCCAGAAATGGTTATGACGGTCGCATCTTTGTTGATCATGCTTACATGTTTGTCGGCTTGTGCAGCAGCCTTGGTATTAATGGCTTTGCTTGCTCCACCGGCTCCAAGGTTAAATGAGAACGCCTTAGAGTTCGCGAACGCATCGTCCTCATTTGTCGTCGATTTTTTACCACACCCAACCAGAGCTAATAAGCTAAAAATTGAAATAACTAAAAATTTAAAACTCATAATAGTCACCCATATATAAATCATACATCAATGATGATATTTATTTCAAATAAATAGATCTTTTTATTGTGCTGCTGGATTGCAGTGTCGTCTTGGGCTGCACAGAAAAGTAAATGGCCCAGTTTATGATCGCTCATAAACTGGGCCTTCTTGCCGTTAGCGAAGTGGAACTGGCACTTCGTCTATTAGCGATTCAACATGTCAGTCTACCAAGCGCTGATCGCATCCGAGATCGCTTGGGTATTTTGGGCATCCGTTAGGACTGCAAGAAATTCGAAACTATTAGTTGCGGACTCTGTATTTGTAATATCGCTAATGTTAACTGTTTTATTATATATATGTTTAACTTCACAGGCATTGTCATTGGAGAAAGTAAACGGATAGTCCTGAAACACATAAGCTGAATGATAAGACTGAGGAAGGTTCAAACTCAGTGCGTTGGATGTGCCGAAGGTAACAGGAGCACAAGTATTGCTATCATATGTGTGATACGGCGTTGGGTCACTTGTGTTGTCTAGCCAATTTGGAACTACTGTCCCAGTATTGTTTGCGGGGGTTACGGCCACATCGGTGGTAGAGTTGTCAGCCGTAGCGAATGCCAAAATACCAGCACCGGATGTATTTGTAGAGGTAACATTAGTCGCAAATATCAACTCGTAGTTGAAATAATCTTTCATGGTTGTACTATTGGCCGGAACCTCTCCGGTGCATGTCATAGTGCAGTCGTTGCCCGATGCGTTGGTGGAACCCGGATTGTTCGACCCCCCCCAGTTATTGTTGTCTAATGTACAAATAATACAGGCAGCTTGATTTACGCAATCGCTTATATTTGTAACAATTTGCACACTGTCATTAAGGAAATTATTCGTCCAATACTGGTCGATGTTATTCACCGTTGTCTTGCTGTTGATATCGTTACCGTCACCGTTATTGGTAACGTCTTCGTGTCCAACATTGAATGCGCAAGTTACATCAACCGTATCAATTGGGCTGGTAGTGTTGCCATTGCCTGAAGCTGATCCACCTCCAACGGCGTCTTTTGAAGTTCGTTTAAAATGACTCCCTTTGGCGCTAACTTTGAAGTTAACCTTTTTTGTCTGAGCAACTGCGTTGCTTCCCGATTGTTTCGAACCACTTGAACATGCATTTAGCATCATAGATAAAAAAGCTATGCTTAATATTGATAATAATGATTTAGTTTTCATTGTCATCTTTCCTCCGTGTAAAAGATTGTGACATAAAACCAACTTAAACTTTAAAAATTCTGTGTATTTATTTTAAAACTCTCAATATTATAAGCACTTACAAGGAAATCGTCCCACTCTAGACCTTGTTTTCGCTGGGATGAGTTTTATGCTAAAGCAGCAAATTTTGAAATGGTTTTCCATTCCAACGATAGATGGCGAAATCTCGATAGTCAGTCGAAACAATATCGCTTACATCTAGCTCCTCTGCAGCAATGACAAGAGAAATGTCTGCAATATCAGCTTCAAAGTCTCGATATTGTTCTAAAAGTCTTTTAATTTTTGGAACATGTAGTTTGTTTAATTCAAAAATGGAAATGGCATTGCTTTCAAGCAATCCTAAAAAAGCACCTAATTTCCACGGGGCATGCTTTTGTAAAAAATAACAAACTTCTGTGATGACAGGCCATGTTGTTAACCAAACACGTTCTTTAAGGGTGTTTTTTAAAGCATAAGCTTTGGCGTGATGAGAATCTTGCTTTAAAAAAAGAGCAACTAAAAAACCGGTATCTATCAAAATGACTCTAGAAGCCATTTCTTCCTCGGTTTGAGAGTTTATTTTCAATAGATTCGGCCATCGTTTTCTTGATGAAATCTCTCGATGAACTAAGAGAATTATCATCAATGCAGCCAATCAAGCCAGCTTGTTCCATGAGCTCAAAGGGTGATTTTTGAGCGTGTACTTTCTTTTGTTCTGCAAATAGTTTGTGCAATGCAAACGAGATAACTTCTGTCGTTTTTGTTAGACCTAGAGCTTCTTTCAAAGACTGGATCTCACCAAAAGTATTTTGGTCTACTCTGGCATGGATAACATGATTCTTCATACGTATACGAAGTGTATCACAAACAGAAGAAGCTTGTCAATATTTCAAGATGCCTTGGATTTATTCATCAAATCTCCGAAAGTTCCAAGGCTTTTTGATGCAGAAGCTTTAGGGGCAGGCTTTTGAGTTTCTTGTGGCTCAGAAACAGCTTCAGGATCACGCAAACTTAAAGAGACGCGTTTGGTGACAGGGTCTGCTTCCATAATTCGAACCGTTACGCGATCGCCGATTTTGACTACTTCTTCAGGGTGCTTAATGCGTTTGGTGCTGAGTTCGCTAATGTGAATCAAACCGTCTAAACCTGGAAACAAAGAAACGAATGCGCCGTAGGTTTCGAGTCTCGCAACAGTACCTTCAACTTGGGCGCCTGTGACAAGCTGGGCTCCATAGAGTTCAAAAGGGTCTGGTAGCGCTGCTTTCAGTGAAAGAGAAATGCGCATCTGGCCTTGACGTTTTGGGTCGGGTTCGATTTTTAAAATTTGAGCAATAAGCTTATCGCCGATGGCAACTTTTCCAAACCCCAATTCTGATTGTGGAATGAGACCTTCAACGCCGCCGCCTAAATCTACAAACACACCGAAATCAGCGATTTTTGAGACAGGAACCTCAACACGATCTCCAACTTGTAAAGTCGATAGCAGCTCACGGGTTTTTTCGGCTTTTTCTTTCTGAAGCAAAACTTTTCTGTTCAGCGTTATTTGTTTGCCTGTTGATTGGGTAATTAAAAACGAGAGTGTCTTACCCATAAATTGATTCGCATCTTCAATGTAATTCAAATCAAGCTGAGCAATAGGGCAAAAAGCTTTTTGACCTGATATTTCGACTTCAACACCACCAGCATTAACACCGACAACTTTGCCTTCAACCAAAGAACCTGAAGGTCCTGCCGTTTTTCGGCCTTTTTGTGTGAGCCAAATTTGATCATCCATGGAGTCTACCGTTGCTTCGACGATTTGGCCAATCTCTGGGTTTACAAGTTCGCTCAGTGCTATCATGGCTTCGTTTTTTGCATCGAGCGCTAAAAACACCGTGTCTTTAGAAATATGAATAATCTTACCGCGCAGCTTGTCGCCGATTTTGATTCGAAGTTTTGGAACTTCGGAAGAAGCGTTAAAAAGGGCTGCAAACTCGCTGTTTTCGTTCCATGTCATAAAAGATCCTTCACTTTATCAAAAAAACTCTTGTGAGAAGGTAAACCGTCTTCCCCTGAGAGAGTAGCAAATTGTCTCAAAATTTCTTTTTGGTTTTCATTTAATTTTTTAGGAGTTTCAATTGTGACAACCAACAACTGATCCCCTTTTTGATGACTACGAGATTGCAAGTTAGGGATTCCCTTGCCAACCAAGGTAAAAACATGGCCAGTCTGAGTGCCCGCTGGAATATTCAAAGTTGTTTTGCCGTAGAGCGTCGGTACTTCAATCTGTGCACCTAAGGCTGCTTGCGTAAACGAAATTGGCATATCGCAGATAACATCGTTTTCTTCCCGTCTAAACAAAGGATGTTTGCTGACGGTTAAGACTACAAACAAATCACCGCGAGCCCCACCCTGTAATCCACCTTCGCCTTCGCCATTGAATCTAAGCTTCATGCCAGAATCAACCCCAGCAGGGACCTTCACCATGAGTGTACGTTCGACTTGTTTAAGTCTTGTGCCGCGACAGTCAATGCAAGGGTGTTCGATCGTTTGTCCGAGGCCTTTGCAACCGGGGCAAGTTTGAGCCACAGCGAAAAAGCCTTGCGAAACGCGTACTTCTCCGATGCCACCGCAGGTTCTACAGGGCAGGGGTTTTGTGCCCGTTTTAGCACCAGTGCCTTGGCAAGTATTACAAGATTCTCGGCGTTTTAGCGTGATCTCTCTTTCAACCCCGAAAGCCGACTCTTCAAAACTAATAGGCATGTCATAACGAAGGTCCGAGCCCCGTTGACCCACTCGAGAAGAGCGCCCTCGGCCGGCACCAAAGATGTCTCCAAAAATATCCCCAAAGATATCTTGAATATTTACAGACATGTCATCTTGAGGCCCATTGCCAAGGCCAGCGTGTCCAAAACGATCATAGCGAGCACGTTTGTCAGCATCAGACAAAACAGAATAAGCTTCAGAGGCTTCTTTGAATTTTTCTTCCGCTTCTTTGTTACCCGGATTTTTGTCTGGGTGCAGCTCATGCGCTAATCGGCGATAGCTAGCTTTAATATCTCGCTCGTTGGCTTCTCTCGAGAGGCTTAATATTTCGTAATAATCTCGTTTCATAGCATGTTATCTAAAACGCCATTCACAAAGGCACCGGAGTGTTCGGTTCCATAGCGTTTGGCTACTTCAATCCACTCATCTAAAATAACTTTAGGGGGAAGTTCTGGAGTATAGGTGAGCTCATAGGTGGCCAATCTCAGGATGTTTCTGTCAACGACATCCATACGTTCGATACGCCATTTTGAGCTGTGTGTCGTAATTTTTTCATCCAGCTCGGGCAAATGTGATACGGCGCCTTTAACCAGTTCAGTCGAAAAATCAACGCCTTCTCCGGATAGAGCAAAGTGTGCAAAAAAATCTGCAATAGCCTGCTCTGCAGCTGTTCCCGCATCGACTTGATACATGATTTGCAAGGCACATTCTCTGCTTTTATGACGGTGTCCACTCATCGTTCAGACCCTAGCATTTTAAGGGTATTCGCAACATCTAGAGCTGCCAATGCAGCATTGGAACCAGCATTGCCACAGGTTCCATTGGCACGTTCTAAAGCTTGAGCCATATTTTCGACGGTCAAAACGCCCATGGTGACCGGCATGCTGGCATCGAGAGCAACACGAGTGATGCCAGAATGCACTTCGCGTGAAACATGCTCATAGTGATCCGTTGAGCCTTTAATCACAGCGCCTAAACAAATAAGAGCTTCGTATTTTCGGGTTCGGGCGGCTCGCCCGGCCACGACAGGAATTTCTAAAGCTCCGGGGACCCAAATGACTTCAATGTCTGATTCAACAACGCCGTGTTTCATCAGGGTTTCGAATGCGCCTTTGACTAATTGGTCGACGATCAAGCCGTTAAAACGGCTAGCTATTAAAGCAAATTTACTCATGCGTTTTCCTGTATTCGATTAAATCTGTAATAGATAAAATAACCAAATTATGATTTTTAGCAAATGTTTTGATCTCGGGCATGCGAGACATGGTGCCATCTGGGTTCATGAGTTCACATAAAACACCCGCTGGTTTGAGACCTGCGAGGCGCATCAAATCGACAGAACCTTCCGTGTGGCCCGGGCGGACTAAGACGCCGCCTTGGCGGGCTCTAAGTGGGAAAACATGACCGGGTCTGGACAAATCTTCTGGTTTTGAATTCGGGTTACAAGCGACCAAAATGGTTTTAGCTCGGTCGGCGGCTGAAACGCCAGTTGTGACACCGTGAGCTGCTTCAATAGAATGCGTGAAAGCGGCCACAAAATGGCTGTTACTGCTTTTCTTGGGTACCATCAGGGGAAGTTCTAAGCGGTCAGCTTGTTCTTCGGTGAGTGTGACACAGACAATTCCGCTGCCGTATTGAATCATAAAATTAATGGATTCTGCTGTGACTTTCTCAGCGGCAAGGATCAAATCACCTTCGTTCTCGCGGGCCTCATCGTCCACTAAAATGATGGGTTTGCCTGCTCTAAGAGCTTCCAATGCGCTTTCTAGTGATTTCATTGGAGTTTGTGATGGCAAAATTTAGGTGTAATTGCAATGAGGCCTGTAAATATCATTGACATTCACTTTGCACCCAATGGACTCAAAAAAAACTGCTTCGCCAAGCCGGCAACAACCATGTAACCTTGCATCATGCAGTTTTGCATGATAGGGTGGTCCTATGTTTGATTTAATCCAACGCGAAAAAGAAATGAGCCTGTTAAACGATGCTTTTCAATCTCTAAAAGCTCAGTTTTTGGTTGTTTGGGGAAGGAGACGAGTAGGTAAAACTTACTTGCTCGAAGCTTTTGCTCAAAAACATCGCAGTATTTACTATACAGCAACTCAACAAAGTGAGGCAATCGAACTCAAAGCATTCACAAATGTTGTGCGTGAGTCACTATTGGTAAGTGATTTGCCCGTAGGGTACTTTTTCCCAGATTGGCCAAGTGCGCTTGATTATATCAGCAAAAAAGCTGAACACGAGAGACTTGTATTGATTTTTGATGAGTTTCCTTACTTGGCAGAATCAACAGAGGGAATTGAGAGCATCTTCCAGCGTTGGTGGGATAAGCAAGGCAAAAAAAGTAACATGATGCTTATTCTATGTGGTTCAGCGATTGCTTATATGCAGCAACTGATCAGCGCTTCAGCGCCATTGCACCAGCGCTCTACTTTGAATCTTTACGTGGCACCCTTTGATTTTTTGGGAGTCGGAAACTTCTTCAAAAAACTTTCATTTGAGGACAAAGCGATTGTTTATGGAATTTTAGGCGGTACGCCGCTATACCTGGAACAATGGGATGAAAACCAAAATATTCGTTTTAACTTAGTAAAGCTCTTTGCAAATCCAGCCAGTCCATTGGTTGATGCTGCAGAGTTGGTGTTATCGGGCGAACTTAGAAATATTCAAGGTGCATTTCGGATTTTACAAGCCATTGCGAGTGGTGCCACACGAGCTGCTCAAATACAAGATTTTGCTCAGGTTGCTGTGGAACGGCCGCTTAAAAAACTTCAAACCCTCGGTTTTATCACTCGCAAGGTTCCTATTTTTGATACTCCAGAAACAAGTAAAAGGGCCATTTATCGATTATCTGATCCTTATTTTATTTTCTGGTTTCGTTTTATTGCTCCTCATCGAGACCAGATTGCGCGAGGCTTAGGCGAACAATTGATTGACCATAAAATAATTCCTTATTTAGACGATTATATGGGACCTATTTTTGAAGAAATGGCGCGTCATCATGCCCGAAGGAAATTCGACATTGAACGTGTAGATTCTTGGTGGAGCACAGATGGAAAACATGAAATTGATTTAGTGGGTCTCAAGGCTCACCGAGCTTTAGAATTTGTGGGGACAGTGAAGTGGTCATCCAAGTTATTAGGTAAAGCAGTTTTGGATAATTTAGAAGATCATGCTGTTGCATTGAAAGATTTTGGACCCAAAACAAAGAAACTGATTTATGGACGCAAAGGTTGTCAGCAATCACTTTGTGACAATCCATTGATTCAGTGCTTTTCAATTGAGGACATATACGCTTGAGGTTGACGCTTTGTTTTCAGGTTGCTACTTCTGACGTCAATTATTATGACGCTTGACCTTGTCGCTCTCACCAAACCCCGTATTACTCTCATGACGCTGTTAGTTGCGGGTGGCTGTATGATGCTGGCTGAAGCGCAATTAGCTCTGCCCAATGCGTGTCTTGCGTTATTGGGTATTGCGTTGCTTGTTTCAGGTTCTAGCTCGTTTAACATGTATATCGAGCGCGAGCATGACAAGTACATGACGCGTACACGAGACAGGCCATTGCCTGCTGGGCGCCTTAAACCAGCTTGGGCGCTCTGGGTCGGTTTTGTGACTTCAATTTTAGCTGTTCCAGCCTTGTTGCTCAGCACTAATTTGTTAACGGCTGCTTTGGGGGTGGGGTCTCTCTTGGCTTATGTTCTCGTATATACACCGATGAAACGTTTTAGTACTTGGGCTCTGGTTGTTGGGGCTGTTCCTGGAGCAATGCCTGCTTTGATGGGTTATACGGCCGTTTCAGGTAAGATAGATATTACGGGTTTGGCACTGTTTGGACTCGCATTTTTTTGGCAGTTGCCGCATTTTATTGCGATTGGGATTTTTCGAAAAGAAGAATATACGCGTGCTGGTTTTCCCGTCATTGCTGAAGTTACAGGTGAGCCTTTGGCGGTTTGGCTCACTGTTTTGACCACTGTTTTGATTGTTGCCAATGCAGGACTGCTTTGGTGGCTTGAAGTGGGTGGCGTATTTTATGGCTGTGTGAGCACGTTATTAGGGATCTGGTTTTTGGTGATTGCTTGCTTAGGTTTTTTCTCAAAAGATATCAAATCTTGGGCTCGAAAGTTATTCATGGCGTCTTTGATCTATCAAAGTTTCTTGTTTGTGGGTCTCGCGATTGATGGGTTGATATGCAAGTTGCTGTAAAAGATCTTTGTTTCTCCTATCGCAAAAAGCGCGTTTTAGATGGCGTGTCTTTAGAAATAAAACCTGGCGAGATTGTTGGTATATTGGGTGTGAATGGCGCTGGTAAAAGCACTCTCTTTAAGCTTCTGTGTGGCCTCATGCCGATTCAAGCTGGGTCTATTTTATACGATGGCCAGGTCTTAAATCGCCAAATTAAGAACAAGTTGGGTGTTGTATTTCAAGAATCAAGTTTAGACCCGAAGTTAACTTGTCGAGAAAATTTGCTTTTATTTTCGAGTTTATACGCCAAGGTATCGATCCCAACTGAGATCTCTGGCTTAGATTTGAATCAGCAAGTTAAAAATTTATCGGGTGGCATGAAAAGAAAACTTGAATTGACTCGCGTTTTCTTGCACCAACCCAAATTAGTTTTGATGGATGAACCCACTACGGGTCTAGATTTAAGAGCTTTCGAAGAATTTTGGACGAGTTTAAGAGCGCGCAAACAGACGGTTGTCTTAACGACACATAAAGCAGAAGAAGCTGAGAAGTGTGACCGTTTATTGCTTTTGCACCAAGGCAAAATCATTTTATCGGAATCTCCAGCTGAGTTTAAAAAACGTGTTGCAGATGATCCTGTGGTTATGGAGCCTCGGGTTCCTGGTTTGCCAGAAGCGTTTTTGAAAGTGACCGGGGTGAATCTCGCATGAGTGATTTAAGAATGATTTTTGTGCTCTGGGCCAGAGAGTTATTACGCATGACCAAAGAGCCGTCTAGAATTTTGGGTGTAGTGGTCCAGCCTTTGATTTTTTGGGTGGTCATTGGCTCTGGTTTTGTACCGAGTTTCAGAGTCGCAGAAAATGCGAGTTTGAATTATCAAGATTTCTTTTTTGTCGGTGTCATTGCGATGGTTGTTTTATTTGCAGCCATTTTTGCGACGATTACGCTCATAGATGACCGAGCCTCTGGGTTTATGCAAGCTGTTTTAGTGGCACCAGGGAGCCGGTTTGCTTTGGTTTTTGGCAAAATCTTAGGCGTGACCAATATTGCGTTGTTACAGGCAGGTTTATTTATTCTAATCGGCCCTTGGGTTGGGTTTTCTATGGCTGCTGCCAATTGGTTCTGGGTCGTTATTTTTCTGGTTTTGGGCGGCATCTCTTTATCAGGCTTGGGCTTTGTTTTTGCCTGGGGGACCTCTTCTTCTGCTGCTTACCATGCACTCATGAGCGTGATTTTAATCCCGATGTGGATTTTATCGGGTGCGATGTTTCCGCCGAATACTCCTTGGATGAAAGTACTTGTCTTGTGTAATCCGATTGCTTGGTTGGTAGGTGGCCTTAGGGCTGCATTTGCAGGCGGGATTGCGCCACTGGGTAGCGTGACTGTTGCACTGAATCTTGAATATTGCTTATTGGCACTGAGTCTATTTAGTGTCTTTATTTTGTTTGCGAGTGTTTGGGTTTGCCGCCGGTCTTAAACCAAATGGTGATAGCGTATAAGAGCGTAAAGCAGATGGCTGCGCCTAAGAACCAGAACATTTGTGATTGAATCGCTGAGATCATCTGTTCGGGTGAATCTAGTAATTGGGGATTTTCACCTAAAACTTTTTGACCAAACCAAGCCAAAATCCAGCACCAGATGCCTGCTCCTGTAATCGTTGCAAGAGTGAAACGAGCGAGTGGCATCTGAAATAGCCCTGCAGGAAGAGAAATCAAGTGTCTGATGACAGGCAAAAATCGGGCTAAAAAAACACCGATGGTGCCATGCTGGCGAATTATTTTGTCTGCAGATTGTAGTTTTTCAGGTGAGATCAAAATATATTTTCCGTATTTAAGTAAAAACGGATGCCCTACCCAAGAAGCAAACCAGTAGCTCAGCAAAGAGCCGACATAACTTCCAGCTGTGCCAGCGAGCACAACTCCCACAAAACTCATGCGGCCTTGTGCAGCCCAAAAAGCAGCAGGTGCCATGACGATCTCAGAGGGGACAGGGATAATAGAACTTTCCATAGCCATGAGAACAAAAATCCCAACATAGCCACCGATCTGCACCCATTCAAACCAAGTGCGTATTAATTCATGAAACATTGATTTAGTATAACTCATGTTAAAAAAAATAACACGTGGGGGACATGAGCGACTTCAAGCTGAATATGAAGATCTGCTTCATAAAAAGCGGCCTAAAGTTGTTAAAGGCATTACAGAAGCTGCTGCAGAAGGTGATCGCTCTGAAAATGCTGAGTATATTTACGGCAAAAAGCACCTCAGAGAAATCGACAAGCGTTTGCAGTATTTGGGCTCTCTCTTAAAAGAAGTGAAAATTTTTGATCCAGCCAAGCAACCTAAAGACAAAGTCTATTTTGGATCAACAGTCACTGTCCAAGATGATACCGGAAACTCTAAACATTTTATGATCGTAGGCGAGGGTGAAACCGATTTTTATCCTAGTAGTATTTCAGAAAAATCGCCTGTGGCTCAGGCTTTGCTGGGTAAACAAGTGGGTGATATTGTCGAAATCCATCGACCCAAAGGACTTTGGGAAGTAGAAGTGATACAGATTGATTCAAAGGATTAACGTGAACTGCTTACTCACTTTTACAGGCCCAGACGCACCAGGTATTACATCGGCTTTAACATGGGTGCTTTCCAAAGCAGAAATTGAACTTAAAGACATCGAGCAAGTGGTTGTTCAGGGTCAGCTTACTTTGTGCATGCTGATAGATTTAAATCTGGATGGCGAGTTTGCTGAGACTGTTTTAAAAGACCTGCTGTTTAGTGCGCGCAAATATGGTCAAGAACTCTCCTATCGAAGAGTTGAAGCTATTTCTGTTAAGACGGACAAACGGCGTTATGTTTTAACCGTTATGGCCGATCGTGTGACGGCTGAAGTGATGCATTGTATTTCAGATATATTATCTTCTCACGATGCCAATATTGAGAACATTAGACGCCTTAGTCATGGAGAATTGTCTTCGCTTGAAGTGGCCGTGTCGATTGTAGATTCGGATGTTGGAAGCTTGAAAGAAGCGCTTCTGCGCCAACTCAGTGAGAACTCTGTGGATATTGCTTTGCAGCGTGAAAGTCTAACGCGGCGCAATAAACGCTTGGTCGTTTTAGACATGGACTCAACTCTGATTCGAGCTGAAGTCATAGACGAAGTAGCAAAATTGCATGGTGTCTTGCCAGAGGTCAGTGCAATTACACACCAAGCGATGCATGAAGGCTTAGATTTTTCAGAAAGTTTAAAACGCCGAGTTTTATTGCTTAAAGGCTTTGAGACAGTGAGGCTTCAGGCGCTGGTGCAAGATTTACAGCTGACACCAGGCGCACGTGACTTAGTGAAAGTCTTAAAAAGTTTGGGTTATCAGATTGGGATTATATCAGGTGGTTTTGAGCAGGCAGCGTCTTATTTGAAAGAACAACTTGGTCTTGATTTTGCTCATGCGAATAAGTTAGTCGAAAAAGATGGGTGCTTAACGGGCGAAGTTTTATTGCCAATAGTCGACGCTAAAAGAAAAGCTGATTTGCTCGATATTATTGCTCAATCAAAGCAGATACCGCTCGAGCAGACCATTGCAATTGGAGATGGAGCTAATGACGCACTCATGCTGGCTAAAGCAGGCTTAGGAATCGCATATCATGCAAAGCCTATTTTGAAAAAAACAGCCGATACGACCATTAGTTTTGGGGGACTAGAGCGTATCTTGTATCTTTTAGGGATACATGGTCGGGAGATCCATGAGTTTTTGTGAGCAATTGCTTGCAATGTTCACCTGTATGGTGTACAATCAAATTCCATGCTAATTTACGAGGTCGTACTAAGTACGCGAGCGAAAAAGGATTTAAAGAAAGTGCCTCGTCATATTGCAGTAAAATTGCAATTGTGGGTTGATGACGTGGAAGAACGTGGTTTGCAGGAAGTGCGTAAGGTTCCGGGTTATCATGACGAACCGTTGCGTGGTGAACGAGCAGGAGAACGCTCAATCCGATTAAGCTTGAGTTATAGGGCTATTTATACGGAGCAATTCGATGAAGTTGAATTTGTCCGGATTGAGGAGGTTAATAAACATGAATACTAGAAAACAAAAAAATAATGCAATGGCCTTTTTGGAAGAAATAACGGGCGGGCCTCTTACTTTAGGTACTGCATTAGAAGCGATTCGTTTGGGTGAAGAAATTTCGCAAGTTGAGTTTGCTCGGATTTTGGGTATTTCTCGATCTCACTTGTGCGATATTGAAAAAGGTCGAAAAGCTGTTAGTCCTGCTCGAGCAGAGGAGTTTGCTAGAAAGTTGGGCTACTCAGAGACGCAACTTGTAAGACTTTCTTTAGAAGCTCAAATTATTCCGTTGCATAATCATTACAAGATACATGTTGAAGAAATAAGAAAAGCAGCATGAGATCCATGAGTTTTTGTGAGCTGATTTGTTCTGGTATTCAGGGTGATACTTGGTTTGACCAAGCTTTGCGTCAGGCTAAAAAAGGCCTGGGCTTTACACATCCAAATCCGCCTGTGGGTTGTGTAATTGTCAAAAACAACCAGCTTATTGGGGCAGGCTATCATGCAAAAGCAGGCGAATCACACGCAGAACCAAAAGCTCTCCAAATCGCTGGTGAGGCCGCTCAGGGAGCAACTCTGTATGTGACCTTAGAGCCTTGTAATCATTTTGGTCGTACGCCACCCTGTACGCAGGCTATTATCAAAGCCGGAATTAAACGTGTTGTTTATGGAGCTTTGGACCCTAATCCAAAAGTTTCGGGTCATGGCAACGAAGTTTTACGCAAAGCTGGTATTGAGGTCGAAAAAATCTCTCACCCATACGCCCAAGCTCTAATTCAGCCTTTCACAAAACTAATTACTCAAAAAAAGCCTTATGTTTTGGCTAAAATAGCAGCGTCTTTAGATGGTAAAATCGCGCTCAGGCCGGGTGAACAGACAAAAATCACGGGCCCAAAAGTTGGAAGATTAGTCCACCAAATGCGAGAAGCTTGTGATGCGATTGTTGTAGGTTCTGAAACGGTCTTGGTTGATAACCCTCAGTTAACAGCAAGATTTGAAGACAGAGAATCTGCGAGACAACCCATTAGAATTATTTTGGATTCGCGTTTGCGAACGGATCCAAGCTATCAAGCTTATGCACAAGATGGGGTTTCAAGTTATGTGGTTCATGCTCCGAAAGCTTCAGAAGAAAAAATTAAAGCTTTTGAACAAGCGGGTGTCTTATGTATAGAGGCTGAAAAATCTGAGCTTTTAGAAAAACTAGCTGCTTTAGGGTTTACGAGTATTTTTTTAGAAGGCGGCGGTTTGGTCTTGAGTTCTTTTTTGAAGCAAGGCTGGATAGATGAGCTGGCTTGGTTTACAGCGCCTATTATATTGGGAAATCAAGGTGTGCCGGCTATCTCAGACTTAAATCACTCGATTAAGCTTGTGGGTACTGATTTTTTGACCCTTTCCAGTTGCCAAGCAGCCTAAATTCTGCCACAAGAGCCAACATGGCTAATCTTATCAGCATGCTAGAACAAAAAGAAGTTCGCACCGATCACCCTAAATTTCAGATAGGTGATACTTTACGTGTGTTTTTTAAAATCAAAGAAGGCGACAAAGAGCGCGTTCAGGTATTCGAAGGTGTGCTGATCGGCGAACGTGGCGGTGCTAACCGCAAAGCAATAACTGTTCGAAAAATTAGTTTCTCACAAGGTGTTGAGCGTATCTTCCCACTTTACAGCCCACGAATTGAAAAAATCGAAGTGGCCCAGAGTGGTCGTGTCAGACGTGCAAAACTTTACTACCTCCGTGAATTGCGTGGCAAAAAAGCCCGTATCCGTGAGCGCGAATAATCTTGTCATTGCAGGTTTAGACGAAGCAGGTCGGGGTCCATTAGCGGGCCCTGTTGTTGCTGCTGCTGTGATATTAGATCCCCAAAGGCCAATTTTAGGTCTTGGAGATTCAAAAAAACTATCAGAGAAAAAACGTGAGGCTCTTTATGAGCCTATTTTTTTGCGCGCACTTTCTGTCGGTGTAGCGGTTGTTTCTCCAGAAGAAATCGATCGCATGAATATACTAAGAGCTTCTTTGTGGGCTATGAAACTAGCTTTCGATGATCTCAAAATCTCTGCTCATGAAGCTTGGATTGATGGTAATCAGAAAGCGCCTTTAG
The DNA here is from genome assembly GCA_037134495.1 of Myxococcaceae bacterium. Lineage (GTDB taxonomy): Bacteria > Myxococcota > UBA727 > UBA727 > JABDBI01 > AER2-1. Next base: position 510 of record JBAXMC010000010.1, on the reverse strand, counting down.
ATTCGCAGATTATCCAAAAGACTTTTGTGAAGGGCGACAGCTTGCATGAGTGCATCATGGCAGCATCGATTATTGCCAAAGTTCATCGTGACAGATTGATGCTAGAATATGCGAAGCTATATCCAGAATATGGTTTTGAGCAACATAAAGGCTATGGGACAGCGAAACATTTAGAAGCTCTCAAAACTTATGGGCCCTGCAAGATACATCGGTTAAGCTTTGAGCCGGTTAGAAATTCCGTGCGCTAGTACAACCTTTCGTCGAATTGAGACTATTTTGAGATTGTTTTAATCATTACTTGCTCCGTAATCTTGCTTTGTAGATTTCTCTGGCAATGACAAGCTGATCCGAATCAACCGGACATTGTGGATTTGCTGCTACATAAGAGAAGAATCAGGTGTCAGAGCAATTTAGAAATGTCCCCTTTGTTCCCGCATGTTTTGGTTAACCATTTACCCGGTCATACCTGGGCCAGTAGGCACAGGCAGGACCGGGTAAATGGTTAACCAA
>JBAXMC010000009.1:0-26914 GCA_037134495.1 Myxococcaceae bacterium | reverse complement strand
TCAGTGTACAAACGATATTGATTGCAACCCAAAAATAGCTGACAATTGCGGTAAAAACACTAAAGGAAACTATTGCCAATGCGGCACAACAGGCAATATCTGCAGCGGTCTCTCTGATACCTGCACAAGCAAGAATTGCGTTTGCGGAACTCAAGCCAGCGCTTGCCCAATCAAAACATCAAGTCAATGCTCAGCTGGAGCTTGTCTATGCGGCACAGCACCTCAGTGTTCAGGCACCTCTGATACATGCCAAAACGGTACAAACGGTCCAAGTTGTATTTGCGCAGCTGCCAAAGCTGTTTGCCAAACTGGTTCGACTTGCAGCGCGACAGGATGTTCTTGCACAAATAATACCCAGTGCGCCAACGGTCAAACTTGTCAAACAGGAATATGCAAAGCAGCAACCGTCGCTTCCTGCTCATCAACAGATACAACCAGTGCAATTTGTGAAACCTTCGGTACCTGTCAATCAGTTTCATCAACAGGAACAGTATTATCATCAACACCAACAGCAACAGGTCTTAATTCCTGCAAATGCGGTACTGATGCTGATTGCAACCTTAGCAAAACCAATACGACTTGTCAGGCTAAGACATGCCAGTGCGGAATCAAAGGAGGTCGACCAACAAACGCCAACACCTGCACTTCAGCATATACCTGGGTTTGCGGAACAGGAACTCTTGCAACTGCTTGTTCTGGTAGCTCTGACACTTGCACTCCGAATGGAAAATGCATTTGTGGAACCACTTTAGCTTGCGCGAAGGGCGGAGCTTGCACCAATGGCAAGTGCCCTAGACACATGTTCTTCACAACCAAAGCCTATATTCCAGGTCATCCTTCTTCTACGAACCCTGGATCTTTTTATGGCGTAACGGATGCTAGCGTAATTTGTAATACAGAAGCCAGTAGCAATAAAACAGCTAATGAATTAAATGTTAAGTGGGCTGCTGTTTTAGGAGATACAACAGGGTCAGCTTACAGTTACCTTGGAACCATAGACCCTGCACGTCCTGTCGTAACTTTAGCTGACCTGTCTGTTTCTGGAGGGATTCCAACGACAGCAAGCACTAATTGCACTTCAGGTGGAACAGCATTCGACTGCATACAGAATTGGAAAAACATGGGGCCTAGTATATCCTTTTGGTCTGGAGTACCAGCTAGCTCTCAGAGCATATACAAAACAGACACCCGTCCTTCTACATGTACCAACTGGCAAACTGATTCGTCTAACCAAGAACAAGTAGGTGGAGATCAAGGCTCTATCTCGAGCAGCCTTGGAAACAATTGGAATCTTACACCGTCAGCATGCAACACATCCGCGAATTTGCTCTGCATCGAATTAGATTAAGCATTTGTCACCACTAATGCTAACCCTGCCTTTTGAAAAGAAGGCAGGGTTTTTTGTTTTTAATAACAAGTCCCCGTAACCACTCCAGAGATTCCAACTCCAGTATAGAGACCTGTCGCAGGATCAAACTGAATGCTATCGTATTCAACTGTGTAATCTGCTGCCTTCAACCAAATTCTTTTAATAGCTCGAACAGGTGGAGACTCAGTTGGATGATACTGAGCATCGCACCCTAAACCCTCATAATATGGAATTAAAAGTGAATTATCACTCTGAGTACTTGAAACCGAAGCTCTGCACTTTGTTTTGCCTGCTCCTGCATCATAAGATAAAGCATAAGTCGCAGTTGGGTCTAAACCTGGTAAAATCAATACCGGGTCCGCATATACAATGCATTGTTTGATCAGACAATAAGATTGTCCATATTGTTGTGATGGAAAGTAAGTCGCTCCAGTGCAGCTAGCATGGTAATATTCAGTCAGGCTTTCTGCCATCATATCTGCACAAAAATTCGGATTGGGAATGTTCGTGTAAATTTTAATATTCGTAAAAGTAGCGGCATTTACTGGCGGCCCTAAAACATCTTCAATAAAAATTATCGCCAAATTTTGTTTTTGCTGAACGGCATTTCCTGATTCTGCAGCTGATAGTTCCGCCAAACTTTGCCCCACAAGGGCTGGAGTTTCAGATAGATTAAAAGGCCATGCCGGAACAGATGTGCCTTTGGTCGCATCAGAAATCGACTGTGTCCAGTTACCAGGTTTCAGTGTCATCCCAACATGTAAAATATCACCCTGATTGACCGGCAACACATTTCCGCCGGTCCAACCTACTCCTTCTCCTGTCCCTACGATAAAATCTTTATAGACACTCTCTTGGTACTCAACCGCTTGCCCTGAAATCCACCAACCAGGAACTATCGCGTTATTGGGATTTGGCCATAATTGGCCATAGGTCAAAACGGGCTGCAAAACACCTCCACCCACAATATCCTTTCCAGAAGGATAGCCGCTATTATAAAACCCATTCGTTCCAAGCCCTGGCCAGATAAAAACATGACCCAGTGGTCCCACCGTGTTTTTAAATTGGTTAGGCACCTGCAGATCCATCGTGAAGTTTGTAATCCAAATACTTGCAGGGTCACTAAGGCCAGCCGTTACATCGTATTGCATACCAGAACCATGAAGCCTTTGGCCACTGAATAGAAAAACAAGCAATACTATGGACTTGAAGTAAAGTTCAAACATAAGCTAATAATACAGCAGGTGGGCACATGACATGTTAAAATTACTCTCATTCTTTATGCTAGGAATAATACTAAGTGCCTGCAGTAGAACAACTACAGCTTCTTTGGCTGCCGCTCAAGCCAACGCCAGCTGTGATCCTGGAAAAACTTGCCAAAATGGTAGCTGTCAAAACCAGATTGCAAGCAATTGCAAAACAAATGATATCTGCCCTGTTAATCAAACTTGCCAAAGTGGAATTTGTCAAAACCAGAGCATTACTTCCTGTGGAACAGATGATGTTTGTGGAGAGAGAGGAACTTGCCTCAAAGGAAACTGTCGCTGCGGTTTAAGTCCATTTTGTTTTGGAAATTCTGACAATTGTACATTGTCAGGAGTCTGTCAGTGCGGCACTGCTCCAGCTTGCGTGATTACTTCTGACACCTGCACAGAAAGCGTTTGCATGTGTGGAAATAATGCTGCTTGTCAGCCAGGAAGTCTTTGTCTCGCAGGAGAATGTTCTCCCAATAGACACGTTTTTGTAACCAGCAACCAATACACACCAGGGTCACCATTTAATATAAGACATTCAAAATACACTTTTTCAACTGCTTCTGATGGAAACAAGATTTGCCAAGCAGAAGCGAAATTAAAAAATTTAGGAAACAATTGGGCCGCTGTTTTGGCAGATGAAAGCACATCTATCTGGGATAATCTTCAAAAAGTAAGCAAAAATACTCAGTACTCAGATATTCGCTCTGTCTACTTGCTCGATGATGAAACGAAAATTTCTGGCCCAGTAACAAATCCTGCTGTTCAAGGAAATTTTTCAAGCGGAACCGGGTTTCTCAATGTCCCTGCAGGCTTCTACTGGACCGGCATGACAAATAATTTTTTTCAACAAACATCCACAAATTATCTCTGTAATAATCTTAACAGAAATCATTCAGGCATGGCTGGCGGAACTACTTGTTCTGGCCCCTTGAGCGGCTGTTCTAAAAAGTGTGATTCTGCTCAATCTTTGCTGTGTATCGAAACCCTTAGTTTTTGCGGATCTTTGATTTGTCCTGCGAATTCAACTTGCATCGGAAATAGCGCATGCAGTTGTCAATCCAATGCTGATTGCTCTACTGCAGCCGGAGGAAATGTATGTGCTCCTTCTGGAAGGCCTGGGGTTAATATTTGTGTGCATTCTCAGTGCTCAAATACAACCTCCTTGCCCGATGGCTGTTCTTGTAATTCAAACATTGGAGAAGTCTGTAGCAATACCTGTACGTCCGGCATTTGCTGTTCTAGCACTCTAAATAGTTCAGGAGATTGCTGCTCAGCGGTACCAACACCTTCCAGCTGTCCACAAGCAACCTGTGGTATCTTAAATGTTGTTTGCAATGCTACAGCAGGAAGCACTTGCGGTCCCAATGGTGCTTGTACTTGTGTCAATAATACTGACTGTCCTTCTGATTTCTGCTGTACAGGAGGCTCATGTTCTCCTGGAATTTTTGGCCAGCAGTGTCCTGCTGTATGCATTTCTGGCGCTGGAAATTGTCCCTCAGGCTACTACTGCAATAATGGAATCTGTTCACAGAGCTAAGGCGTGCAACAATAAATCACGCCAACCCAATCCTTGCCACCGGCTGGATATTCATATCAGGGCTCAACTCTTGGTAGCTCAAAATCGCCAAATGAGGGAATTCGATTTCAACTAACTTACGCAGATAGCGTCTGATTTCCTGAGTGGTTAAGATAACCGGCTGCTGTGCACTTGCAGGCAAATTAGCAATCTCTTTTCGAACCGCGCCCAAAATATCTTGCGTCACTTCTGGTTCCAAAGCCAAATAATTCCCCGATGGGCTGCGTTGAATCCCTGCACTGATCGTCTCTTCTAGTTGCGGCTCTAACAAATAAACAACCAGCGTATGCTGACCACCTGTGTACTTATGACTGATATAACGCTTTAAAGCACTGCGAACATGCTCTGTTAGCATGACAGCGTCTGTCTCATGAGGACCCCACTCAGCCAAAGCTTGCAAAATCGTTCGCAAATCTCGAATCGAAATTTCTTCTTCCACCAAACGCTTCAAAATATCAGTCAACTGGAACAAATTAACAGCTTTAGGCACGACTTCTTTGACCAACGCTGGGAAAGCCTGTTCTAATTGATCCAGCATGTTCTGAACTTCCTGAATCCCCACAAAATCAGAGCCGTTTTTACGCAAAGCAGCCGATAAGTGCAAAACCATATAGCTGGCTGCATCCCAAGTGGTCAGCCCAGCCTGCTCAGCCAGTTCTTGTTTCGAATTTGGAATCCAAGCACACGGCACACCGTTGGCTGGGTTCATAGCACTCGTAGCTTCAATGCCTAACAATTTGAGCCTATCTGGCGTATCGTTCACCAAGCAGTTTCTAGGATCAACCGTGTTGTTAGCCACGGGGATTTCGTTCACCAAGATCGCATAACTACCTGCTCCGCCAGAACCATCATTGCCTCTAACGCGAATACCCGGATACCTAATTCCAAGTTCATAAAACAAACCATCACGCATCATCGGGATTAATTCTGCCAAGAAATTAGAACTATCATCCACCAAAGGCACCAAATCAGACGCAACTTCAAGGGCTATTGGAGTCACCACCGGCATCATTTTAGCCGTACTACCTTCTTGAGCTTTCGCTTTTTGAAGCGCTGATTTTTTCTCTTTTTCTAGTTTTTGCTCGCGCTTACCTACGATTTCTTGCATGCCGCCCATGGAACCGCCGCCTGCTCCTGCCATCATCGGCGATTGAGCCTTAAACAAGGCATAGGCCAAAACACCGACACCAAGACCAATAATCGTAAATGGTAATCTAGGCAAACCTGGGACCTGCCCTACGAGAGTAATAAAACCGGCTGCAATAGCGAAAGCTTTGGGCTGAGCTAAAACTTGCGTGGCAATATCTTTTCCTAAATTAGAACCCTCATCACCCGAGTTCACACGCGTCACAATCAAACCCGAAGTAACAGACATCAGCAAAGCCGGGATAATACTCACCAAACCATCACCAATCGATAAAATCGAATAAGTTTCGATGGCCTCTGAAACCGTCATGCCCTTCTGCAAGACACCTACGGTAATACCGGCAACAATGTTCAAAGCGAAAATAATAATTCCCGCAATCACATCGCCCTTCACAAATTTCATGGCACCGTCCATGGCACCAAACAGTTGACTTTCACGGCTTAAATCAATACGTTTTTTACGCGCTGTTTCTAAGTCAATAGAGCCATTACGCAAATCGGCATCGATACTCATTTGCTTGCCTGGCATAGCATCAAGTGTAAATCTGGCCGCAACTTCAGCCACACGCTCAGAACCTTTGGCTATCACAAGCATGTTGATCAGCATGAGAAGTAAAAACATCACCACACCGACAATAAAATTGCCCTGAACCGTAAACTCACCAAAAGCCGTGATCACCTTACCTGCATCAGCATCAAGCAAAATCAAACGCGCTGTCGCAACGTTAATACCCAACCTAAACAGCGTGGTAACCAACAAAATCGTTGGGAACGAGGATAGATGCAGAGCATCTGGCACATAAAGCGACACCAGTAACATGGTGAGCGCAATCGAAATATTCGCGCAAATAAGCAAGTCGATTATAAACGTTGGGATCGGCACAATCAGCAACGTCATGACCGTAACAACCAAGAACGCCAAGCAGATATCTGCATGACGTCTCAATAATTCGCTAAAATTGCCTTGCAGCAGAAGATCTAAGAAGCCACTCATGTTGAACAAAGTAACATAAATCGAAGCTTGGTTATTCGAAGCTCTCAAAAAAACAAGGATAAGCTTCTATTCTGAAAGAGGAAATTGCGAAGCCAAATAGAGAGGATAATTATGGACACGGTTTTGTTTATCAATGGTCAAGGATTTTCCACTCATAATCACTCTGTAGGGTGGCTTGTATCTTTCAGCATAAACTCGCAAGCTTTTGGCTTGTGTTACAAAGCCCGACTTGACCTCAATGGGGATAAGGTGTCCTTCAATCTGCCTCAAGAACTCAACTTCAGCAGTATTCTCATTCCAACTAAACAATTGTTCTGCTTCTAGCATAAAGGCCTGAGCGACATAATTCTCAGCGAAATAGCCTTTGAAAGTTCCATAGCCGTATTCCAGAATAGTTGAAGGTGCTAGTTCTGATAGAGCCCCTAAGATCCCAACATCAAACATAAAAAGCTTAAATGTATTTTCTTTAACAAATGCCTTGAGCGGCAAGAGACCTTGATGCGCAATGTGAACCTTGATAATCAGCCCTGCTGCCTCTAACCAATCGATAGAATCTGCTAATCGACTAAAACGATCGACACCATGAATAATATTTTTGAATTTAAATTTCTTAGCACTTCCATCTTGAGATAGCCCTAGTTGCTCTGGAACAGAGCGCCAAATTCTGTGGCTATGCATGGCATTTACTTTGCCAGAATGCTTGGCGATATCTGCAACATAGTCTTCAATAAGGTCCATTTGTTTGCTGCGCACTTTCTCGAATGCAACAAATAAATCATCTTGATGCTCAACGTAAATAGAAACAGCTTCGGGAAGACCACCTACGATAAAATAATGTTTGAGGCGATTCCACAAATGCTCATGTGCCAATACAGGTATTTTTGATTCTGTGGTCAGATTTTCAAGCAAATCGACGAAAAATATATCTCCAGCTGCTCTTAAAAACTCAACAAACGACATGGGGTACATTTGCAGATGGTCAACTTTCCCAACGGGGTATGAGACTGGACCCAGATAGATGCCCAGCAAAGAGCCCGCACAGCAAACATAAGCCTCTGGCAAATCTTCACAAAAATATTTAAGACTGGTAAGAGCTTTTGGGCAAGCCTGGATTTCATCAAAAATAATAAGTTCTCTTTTGAAATCAATCTTCTTTTGGCGATGAAGGCTCAATTCCTGGAGAATTCGCTTAGGGTTAAGGTCTGAATCAAATATCTGCGCTAGCTTAGGTTCCTTTTCAAAATTGAAATAATGAAATGTTTCAAATGAAGACTTCCCAAATTCATTTAGAACAAAGGTTTTTCCCACCTGACGTGTCCCTTTAAGAATCAAGGGTTTGCGTTTAGGATTATTCTTCCATTCCTGTAGGTGGTTCAGCATCAATCTTTCCATTGCTCAAAAATGTCACACTTTTACGTTTTCTGCAATGATAAAATGTTGTTTTTTATCATTTTGTCATATGACTTTTCGCTCAACACGGTCTTGGTTGACAGCGCAGGGCCAAAATGATTTACAGTTCGCACTATGATCAATACCTATAGTCTTGTTTTGGGCTCAGGCGCTTTGGCCGTTTTGTATGCCTTTTTGATGGTCCGTTCTGTTTTGGCCGCCCCCACGGGTAATGAGGCGATGCAAAAAATCGCTTTAGCCATTCAAGAAGGAGCTAAAGCCTATTTAAATCGCCAATATCAAATGATTGCCATGATTGGAGCCGTAATCTTCGTAGGCCTCACTGCGTTGCTCGGTGTCTATGTGGGTGCCGGATTTCTCCTCGGAGCCGTGTTATCAGGCGTAGCTGGCTATGTTGGCATGAATATTTCTGTTCGGGCCAATGTCAGGACTGCTGAAGCCGCTAGAAGAGGCCTCCAACCTGCTCTTGATATCGCTTTTAAATCAGGTGCTATCACAGGTTTGTTGGTCGTTGCGCTGGGTATTCTTGGTGTGACTGGTTATTACATGGCTTTGAAATCCATGCATTTAGAAACCCGTGCCATGATGGACGCTTTGGTCGCTCTTGGCTTTGGTGCTTCGCTGATTTCAATCTTTGCTCGTTTGGGCGGCGGTATCTTTACCAAAGGCGCAGACGTTGGCGCTGACATGGTGGGTAAAATTGAAGCCGGTATTCCTGAAGATGACCCACGAAATCCAGCCGTGATCGCAGACAACGTAGGCGATAACGTAGGCGATTGCGCAGGTATGGCTGCTGACTTATTTGAAACTTATGTTGTCACGCTTGTTGGAACCATGTTGCTTGCAGGTATCTATTTTACAGGCGAGCAACTTGAACTCATGATGCTTCTGCCACTGCTCATTGCTGGCGTTTGCATTATTACTTCTATTTTCGGCACGTTCTTTGTGAAGCTTGGCAAATCAAACAACATCATGGGTGCTTTGTACAAAGGCTTCATGGTTACGGCTGTTACTTCTGCTATTGCCATTGCCATAATTTGTAACTCATGGCTCGGCCTTGATACTGTCTTGGTGGGAACTCACATGAGCTTCACCGGCTTAAGTCTATTTTATTGCTGCTTAACAGGCCTTATTGTGACGGGCTTGCTCATGCGCATTACAGAATATTACACCATGACCAACTACAGACCCGTACAAAGCATTGCTGCTTCTTCTGTCACGGGGCATGGTACCAATATTATCCAAGGTATCGCTGTTTCCATGGAAGCTACGGCTTTGCCTGCGATTGTGATTTGCGCTGGAATCTTGCTCTCATACCAAAATGCCGGTTTATTCGGGATTGCTATTGCCGCTACCACCATGCTCGCTCTCGCTGGAATGGTCGTTGCACTCGATGCCTACGGACCTGTAACGGATAATGCTGGTGGTATTGCTGAAATGTCTAACATGCCAGCTGATATTCGTAAAACAACGGATGCTTTGGACGCCGTTGGTAACACAACGAAAGCCGTAACAAAGGGTTATGCAATTGGTTCTGCAGGGTTTGCATCGCTTGTTTTGTTTGCCGCTTTTATTGAAGACGCCAAATATTACTTCCCACAATACACACTGACTTTCTCGCTTGAAGACGCCTATGTCATGATCGGCTTGTTCTTAGGTGGTTTGTTACCATACTTATTCGGAGCAATGAGCATGATGGCTGTCGGTCGTGCAGCTCAGTCTGTTGTGATTGAAGTTCGTCGTCAGTTTAAAGAAATACCCGGCATCATGGAAGGCACTGGCCGACCTGATTACAGCAGAGCCGTGGATATTTTGACGAAAAAAGCCATTCAAGAAATGGTCTTGCCAAGTCTCTTGCCTGTCGGTGCTCCTGTTTTGGTTTACTTAGCCATGTGGGCCAGCGTTGGACAAAGAGAAGCTTTGATTACGCTTGGCTCGATGTTGCTTGGTTTGGTAGTCACAGGGCTGTTTGTCGGTTTGTCTATGACATCCGGCGGTGGTGCTTGGGATAACGCTAAGAAACACATTGAAGAAGGATTCTTTGGTGGCAAAGGTTCCGAAGCTCATAAAGCAGCTATCACCGGTGACACCGTAGGCGACCCGTACAAAGATACGGCTGGTCCTGCAATTAACCCAATGATCAAGATTGCCAATATCGTAGCCTTGTTGCTGCTGGCTATTTTGTCGAAATTATAGGCTACCTAAATCACTTCCCTTGTCGATGCGCGTTTGTTATGAACGCGCATGACTTTTTTTAGCGCCTATCTTGCTTGGGCCGTTGCGGCCCTGTTTTATTGCTATCAATACGTCTTAAGAGTGTTACCAGGCGACATCGAGCCAAACCTCAGATCAGAATTCCATTTAACAGCACACGAATTCGGAACCATTGGCTCCTACACCATTTATGCCTATGCACTGATGCAAATCCCCTTGGGGCTGCTTGTTGACAGAATTGGCATCAAGAAAGTTTTGACGGGTTCTATCACGCTGTGCTTGCTCGGTGCTTTTGCAATGGCATACGCACAAGACCTGGCTAGCTTGCAAATGAGCCGGATTTTAATCGGCATTGGATCAGCCAGTGCTTTCATGTCTGCGCTCAAAATCGCTGCTGATTATTTACCGGCTGGAAGACGCGGCTTTTTAATGGGTGCAACTCTCACTCTGGGAACCGTTGGAGCCATGTTCACGGGTTCTTATTTAGTCACTCTGATTCAAACAGACGGTTGGCGCTCAGTAACAAGTTCACTGGGTTTTCTCGGAATTGGCATGGCTTTCTTGGCTTTGGTTGGAATTCACCTCAAAAAATCGAAACAAAGCAAAGCCGTTTCTGATTGGCGCGAAATCACAAAAATTCTTAAAAACTCTAAAATCATGATCTATGCCTTTTTGGCTATTGGTCTCTACACGCCGTTATCTGTTTTAGCAGATTTGTGGGGCACTGCATTTTTGATGAAAAAATATGAACTTGCACAGACCAATGCCGCTTCCAGTGCAGGCATGTTGTTTGTGGGTTTGTGCTTTGGCAGTCTTTTACTCCCATGGCTCTGTGAAAAATTTGATTGCCTCGATATTGCCATTCAAGTTTGCAGCTTTGGAATCTTGTTTTTATTTGGATTCTTGCTTTTAGGACCAGAACTCAGTCACATTGGCCTTCAAACTGTTTTAGTGGGCATCGGGTTCTTCTGCGGCGCTGAAATGATGTGTTTCACAGGAGCTGTTCAAGCCACAACAGCTCAAAACTCTGGACTGACAATTGGTGTTGTTAATACGCTTAACATGCTAGGCGGAGCACTTTTGCAGCATGTTATTGGTTACTTGCTTGACTTTCAGTGGCAAGGTCTCGTTGACCCGCACGGCGTTCGGCTGTATGACACAGAACAGTTTGTAGTAGCACTATCGTTGCTGTGGGCCGTGGTAGCACTTTGTTGTCTGTTATCGCTAATGCTCAAGAGGAGAAGTTTCAATGGCTGACAAGATCATCATGCCCCAACTGGGCGAATCTATTGCTGAAGGCACCTTGGTCAAATGGCTCAAAGCCGTTGGCGATTCGGTCAAAAAAGATGAAAATGTCTTATTAATCTCGACAGACAAAGTCGAAGCCGAGATCCCCTCTCCTTGTGCCGGCGTCTTGCAAAGCATTGCGGTCAAAGAAGGCGAAACTGTTTTAGTAGGGACGGTTTTGGGAATGATCGGGGCAGCGGGTGAGGCTATCCAAACCTCTCCCCCTGCCCCTCTCCACCAAGTGGAGAGGGGAGTCGCTCCCGTTTCTGCTCCCTCTCCACTTGGTGGAGAGGGCCGGGGAGAGGTTCCCCAGAGCAATCGCTTTCTGTCTCCGCTGGTTAAAAAAATCGCTTCTGAAAACCAAGTTGCGTGTTCAACACTTGAAAACTTGCCAGGTACAGGCAGAGACGGCCGCCTAACTAAAAATGACCTCCTGGCTCATCTGGAACATAAACCTGTAGTTGCTACGACTCCTCTCAGCAAACCCGTTTCTACGATGCGCAGAGTCATCATGGAAAACATGCTGGCATCTCGAAAAACCAGTGCTCACGTAACGACTTTCTTTGAAATCGATTATACAAACATCGACAGAGTCAGAGCTGCTCACAAAGACAGATTCAAAGCTGAAGAAGGTGTTGCCCTCACTTATACAACTTTCTTGGCAGCGGCTTTATGTTTAGCTCTGAAACGTCACCCCTATATCAACGCTGAAATCAAAGGCGACCAGATTCTATTTAAAAAAGACGTCCATTTGGGCATCGCTGTCTCGATCGAACAACCAGAACCCGGTCTCATGGTTCCAGTGATTCGCAATGCTGATCAAATGAATCTACGAGGTCTCGCACGATCAATCTCTGACCTTGCAGCGCGGGTACGTACAAAAAAAATCAAACCTGACGAACTATCAGGCGGTTCTTTCACCATCACAAACCCTGGCAACTATGGAGCTGTAACGGCTACGCCGATTATCAATCAACCTCAAGTCGCTATCTTGGGTGTTGGTCAAATTAAAAAACAACCTGTGGTCTTGGAACATGAGAGCGGTGATGTGATTGCAATCAGAAACCGTGGTTGGCTTGCTTTGTCTTTCGATCATCGATTGATTGATGGCGCAACAGCCGATATTTTTATGGCTGACTTAAAACAAACGTTGGAGACATGGACAGCCAACCCGTAAGACCCCCTTGGCTTCGAGTCAAAGCTCCCACAGGCGAAAACTACCAACGCCTGACCCAGCTTATTCGAAGCAAGCGTCTTCATACGGTTTGTTCGTCTGCTTCTTGCCCAAACATGGGTGAATGTTGGGAACAAGGAACCGCTACGTTTATGATTCTGGGACGTATTTGCACCCGGGCTTGTAGATTTTGCGATGTAGATTCTTATTCGCGCCCAGGACCTGTCGATCTTGAAGAACCCAAGCGTCTAGCTGAGACTATTTTAGAAATGGGTTTAAAGCACGCTGTCCTGACTTCTGTTACCCGCGATGATCTGCCAGACGGCGGTGCGAGTCACTTCGTGAATTGCCTAAAAGCGATTCGAAGTTTAAGTCCTAATATGACCCTTGAAGTTTTAACACCTGATTTTAAAGGCTGCGAAGAACATATACAAACCATCTTAGATGCTGAGCCTGAAGTTTTTAATCATAATCTTGAAACAATAGAATCTCTCACACCTAGAATCAGATCAGGTGCTCAGTATCGACGTTCTTTAGAAGTTTTGAGATTCGCAAAATCAAAAGCTCCGCATATCAAAACAAAAAGTGGCTTGATGCTAGGTCTCGGTGAAACCAACGAAGAAATCAAGCATAGCCTGCGTGATTTGCGAGACAATCAAGTCGATATGATTACACTGGGTCAATATTTAAGACCCAGCAGTTTTCACCATGAAGTCATGCGTTATGCGACACCAGAAGAGTTTTTAGAATTGGGCAATTATGCCAAAAGTTTAGGCTTCTGGCGTGTTGAAAGCGGGCCGCTCGTGCGTTCAAGTTATCATGCTCGTTTAGACTGATATAACCTAAGGAGAAAATCATGAGTTATTTTCATTGGAACAGCGAACGCGAAATGATTCACCTGTTCGGCTTTTTTGGTTTGCGTTGGTATACTCTGTTTTTTTTGTGCGGTTTCTTGACTGCTTATTTTTTACTTAAAAAGTTATTGCATGCTGAAGGCAAAGATAACTCCTACGTAGATTCGCTACTCAATTACATGATCTTCGGCACCCTTATCGGTGCTCGTTTAGGGCATTGCTTGTTTTACGACCCATCTTTCTACATGGAACACCCTCTTCAAGTACTAGCCATTTGGGAGGGAGGTCTTGCGAGTCACGGAGGATATCTTGGCATATTGGTCGCGCTTATTATTTTCTGCCGACAAAATAAACTTTCATTTCTTTGGTTAACCGATCGGGTTTGTATTTTTTCTGTTATGGCTGGTGGGTTCATCCGACTGGGAAATCTATTCAATTCCGAGATAGTCGGGCACGCAACCAGTGTTCCGTGGGCAATTGTTTTTGATAAAGTAGACCAAATTCCCCGGCATCCAGCGCAAATCTATGAATCCATCGGCTATTTCAGCATAGCCGGAATTCTTTATGCAATTTATCGTTGGGGGTATCACTGTCGTCCGCCCCATGGATACATCTTAGGTTTTGGACTTATTCTGTCATTTACGTTTAGATTTTTCATTGAGTTTCTCAAAGAAAATCAATCAGCTTTTGAGAACCAAATGGATCTCAATATGGGTCAAATTCTCAGCATTCCGTTTGTTATCACAGGGATAATTATACTCGCTTGGACTGAAAGGACTGAATAAAAATCCCGATGGCACCAACCACAATGCAAGAATCAGCAATATTAAACGTGGGCCAATGGGCATTCAAATAATAGACATCTAGAAAATCAATCACATAACCCATACGCATTCTGTCTATCAGATTCCCAATAGCTCCACCCATAATGAGTGAAAAAGACACTGATATAAGCCAATCAGCATTTTTCATGCGAAAATACCAGACCAGAAAAAACAATGTAGCCACGATGCTAACAGTCAACAAAAATGGTTTTCTAAACCAATCTGGGATAGAGCTTGTAATACTAAAAGCTGCAGCAGGATTTTCTTTGTAGATTAAGTTAAAAAACTTCGGAATGACTGTAATATCTCGCTGCGGAAAAAATTGACCTGGAGAAAACTCATAAGCAAGATTCTTCTCTGCCCAAACTTTCGTTGCTTGGTCTGCAGCAACAGACATCACGACAATCGATACCAACAATACGATACGGGTTTTTAGGCTCATCAACATACGTTTGACCTAGCACAAAATCTCTTCTAGGACACCCAGAATGTTTGTTCGAAATCATTTAACTACTTGCGAATCTACGAACGATATTGCTCTGGAATGGTCCAAGCAAAACGCTCCTCATAAAAGCCTGGTCACCTGCGATGTACAAACCAACGGCCGTGGTCGTCAGGGTCGTAGTTGGCTGCACTGTTTTGGAGGTCTTGCTTGTTCGTTTATTTTAAGGCCCAACATATCCATTGAACGCGCCTCTCAAATTACACTCGTGACAGCAACGGCAATTTTACAAGCCTTAGAAGCACTTAAACTAGATTTACAAGTCAAATGGCCCAACGATTTATTATTACCAGACGGCCGAAAATGCGCGGGTATTCTAACAGAGGCTCATTCGACAGGCGATAAACTAGACGCTGTAATTATTGGTATCGGGCTCAATGTCCAACGAACCATTGAATCGCCACACGAATATGGGTTTCTTTCAGACTTAGATTACATTGGTGGCAAAGCCGAATTATTAGAATCTCTTCTGAGTCCACTCGAGTTTCATTTCGATCATTTAGACAAACCAGGGCACTTTGGATTTTGCTTAGAATATTTACGAGAACATTCAGCCACTTTAGGAAAACCTGTATCAAGCGGCATTGCACTCGATATTAATTCTGACGGCTCGCTTTTAGTACAAGATTCTCAAGGCAGAGTCAGCTCTGTGTATACCACTTGATTGAGCACCCAATCGAGTGTTGTTGATTCTCTGGAGCAAGTTTGCCCGTTAAAATTCCAACAACAGCACTTTCTAGTTCTTGAACGCGGCCATGATAGTAAAGCTTGCGCTCAGCATCGTACAAAAACAAATCAGGCGTACACGCTGCATCAAAAGCTTTAGCAACATCTTGACTAGAATCTACGAGATAGGGAAACCCATAATTTTTCTCATGCCAGCGTAGCAATAACTTACCAGGGGCATCTTCAGGGTATTTTTCGGCATCGTTTGAACAAATCGCAACAACTTGTAAATCTGCCTTCTCAAACCCATGCGCCAGAGCCAATAAATCATCTTCAATGGCTCTCACATACGGACAATGGCTGCAAATAAACGCTACGAGCAAAGCTTTGCTTTGTGAGAAATCTGACAGAGAGTAGGTCTTGCCATCCACTGAGGGCAGCGTAAAAGAAGGACAAGGTGTTCCCAAACCAAGTTCATGTGAAGTGAGTGCCATGGTTTTTGTTTACAGGAGAAATATATGGATCGCAATCTTGCCTTAGAAGTCGTGAGAGTGACTGAAGCAGCAGCTCTTTCAGCTGCCAGGCTTATGGGTCGCGGCGAAAAAGATGCAGCCGACCAAGCCGCCGTCACCGCCATGCGCAATGCCTTTGAAAGTTTGTCCATTCGGGGAACTGTCGTCATAGGAGAAGGCGAACGCGATGAAGCCCCGATGCTTTATATTGGTGAAAAAGTCGGCATTGGCGATAAAAAAGACCCCGAAGTTGATATTGCCGTAGATCCTCTTGAAGGCACGAATTTATGCGCTTACGGACTCCCGAATGCACTCTCTGTGATCGCAATCTCTGAACATGGAAAGCTTCTTCATGCACCCGATATTTACATGGATAAAATTGCCGTTGGGCCCTCAGCCAGAGGCGTAATTAACTTAAATAAAACGCCGACCGAAAATTTAATCGCGATCGCTGATGCTAAAGGCGTCTATGTAGAAGACTTAACGGTCGTTATTTTAGAACGCGATCGTCATAACGATTTGATCGCTGAAGTTCGAAAAGCTGGTGCTCGCATACACTTAATTTCAGATGGGGATGTCAGCGCCGCCATCGCAACTTGTTTACCAGATTCAGGCATCGATGTCTTATTTGGCATTGGCGGTGCTCCAGAAGGTGTTTTGGCGGCAGCAGCGCTCAAATGTGTCGGTGGAGACATGCAGGCCCGATTGATCGCCAGAAACCCAGCAGACAAAGAGCGTTGTATCGCCATGGGCATCGAAGACCCCGATCGCATCTGGCACATGGAAGAACTGGCCAAAGGTGATGTTTTTTTTGCTGCAACAGGCGTCACAACAGGCGATATGTTAAAAGGCGTTCGCTATTTCAAAGGTGGCGCTAAAACTCATTCTTTGGTTATGCGCAGCCGTTCTGGGACCATTCGAATGATTGAAACAGAACACCATTTTGATAGGAAACCTCAGTTTGGCTTCTAGAGCAGACATCGCGATTCAAGACATCTTGACGCAACACAAATCGACAGGTGAGCCTGTCGCTAAGTTAATTAGCAAACTGACGCGTTCCCGGGGACTAGGTTCCAAAGAACGCAAGTTAGTGGCCGATAGTGTGTTTGATTTATTACGTGAGAAGCCATGGCCAGAGTGGTTTAGTAAACGCATTCCGGCTGAGCTTGAGAGAGCTTTACGTTCACGCCCTGAACCCAATATTCCCATAGAATCTCTCGGAGAAACTTTATGGATCGACAAGGGCAGCCTTCTAATTGCCCAGCAAATAAAAGCCAAACCCGGCGAACGTGTTTTAGATTTGTGCGCAGGTTCCGGCGGTAAAACAAAAATCTTGATGTCTACCGGCGCGCATATCACAGCTGTTGATATTTCAGATAAGCGATTACTTAAAATACCAGGTATTAAAAGAATTGTCGCCGATGGACGAACGGTTTCTTTACCAGCATTTGATTGGATCTTAGTAGACGCCCCCTGCTCTGGAACAGGCACTCTTCGGCGTGCACCAGATATTTTCGGGCGCCTTAAAGAGAGTGATCTAGCGAATTACGCAACGCTTCAAAAAGAGTTAGTTAACAACGCCACTAAGATGTTGAAGCCTACCGGGCAATTAATTTACGCAACGTGCTCTATTTTAGAAGAAGAAAATCACACAAGTTTTGACAACTTAAAGCTGCTCGAAAGTAAGCAGCTGTTACCTACAACAGACAACTGCGATGGGTTTTATTGGGCTAGATTTCAAAGGCTTTGAGGAAAGAACTAGCTGCAGCAATCTGAAGAATAACGCGATCCCGTGTCAATAAAACTGCTTTTTCAAGAATGGCTCCTGCTATGACCATTTTGTCAGCAGGATCTCCATGATTTTCAAGCTCAGGCATTTTACAGCTATGAAGCAAAACAGGCACAGTCAAAGAACTCACACGGACACCTTCCAACTGAGAAATCTTATTGCTCCAATCTTCTATTTCTAAGCTGAGTTTGATTCGGTTTTTTCTTTCCAGCATCGCAATTTCCCAAAAAGAAATTGCTGAGATAAAAATATTGTTTGACCCACGCGCTTGCTCGATTGCAGCTACAAGATTTGGCTTTAATTCAGACGAGCCTTCAAACAACCAAATAGCTGTATGAGTATCTAGAAACAAAGCATCAGTTTCTTGGATTTTTCTAACGATTGGCATCCCAAGATTCCTCCAAAGGCTCGACGATATCACTCAGAACTTGGATTTGGTTTTTAAATAAACCCCATAGCGGCTTTTGTTCTACTGGAGACAAAGGCGCTAATTTAGCCACCGGGCGACCATGTTTGGTTATCACAATTTCTCGGCCTGATTCTAAAACATAATCCATCAGTTCAAGGCAATGAGCCTTGAAGTAACCAGCTTTGAGGGTTTGTAAAGCTATCACAGCAAAATACTCCTATGGTCATATTACCATAGTTATATTCAGGAAGCAAGTTAGGTTCTCAGGGCTATTTTGATTCGTTTAAGGCCGCTAGCAACGAACTGCTTAACATCGTTCTTACCGGGATTTTCTGAAATAATACCAAGGCCTTGCAGTAATTCGTAGGCTTTTTTACTGGCCACTTTTGAATCCTCCGACAATTTTTCCTGATCATTTTCTAAGTGTTGCTTAGCTAAGTCGAAGAGAACCTTCGCATGACGAGTTCGCTCAATACCCAGCTTTCCGTTCCAAAGTTTTTTTAAAAAAGTCCCCAAAGACCTCCCACTGACCCCTGCTTTGATGCTCCAGTTCGCGATTGTCAGTCCCATACCAACGGGAGCAGCGACACCTGTAAGTCCAACGACTCCTCCCATAAGTTGCAAATCATTAGCAAAGTCCCGAACTTTGAGTTTTTCGTAGCGTCTCTTGAGTTGATTTTGAGCGTATTCGCAAGTATTGGCAAGTAATAGATTCGGGTTTACGCCCTCGTTTTTTTGATACTCAACAGGATCAACTCCACGAGGGAAATCTAGTTTCCGGCGGTCGTTAATCTTTTGAGTTTCCATTGAAAGCGTTTGCAATCGAACTTTATTAAAGCGATCAAAATGATCAACAGTCGTTTCAATTCTAGCGCGAGTTCTTGCCTTCGAAAACATACCCACCAATATGTTAATAAAAGGAAGTTTATCCAGGAAAGTTGTCCCTACGTGTTCAACAATGAACTTGCCTTTATTGATGGCCTCGTTGCTTATATCTTTAGGATTGAAAGTATCCTTCCACTCTTGGGCATACTCTTCAAGTTGTTCACTTCTGTCTGGCACTGGATTTTTCAAGAATGCTATAATAGCCCCTCGATCATTTTTATCAGATTCAGCTTCTATTTGCCTGGAAGTTCTGCGACTATAACGAACAGGTACTGATAACTTATTCTCAATATATTCACGACCACCCGGCAAAGAATTCAAATATCTCGCAGCTTTAATCTTGTTTTCTGAGTTACTCACATAAAAACAAATATCGAACACTCTTTGATATCGTTCAAATTTTTCTTTTGCAGTTGCACCCATGCTGAGATAATCAATTGGTGCTTTTCCAGTGAAACCTGATTTTTTAAAAAAATCACTGCCAACTTCATAAACAGCTTTTTCAATCGTATCAAGATCTCCACCTTCACAAGCTAAAGCCAGCGTACTTTCACCTGCTATTTTAGCGTCCAAATCTCCAACGCTTTTTAAACCTTCAGCATCTCCAAGCAACGCACAAACAGCTGCTTTATGAGCCTTCTTAACCATTACATCTGGTTCGAGATTTTTAATAAGCACTAGCGCAGCTTGTTTTCCTCCTGGAATCTTGTTCAAACGACGTAATACTTGAATTGAACCCTTTATATCGCCTGTATGAAGTGAATAACGAAGAAGATCGGTATGGTCTTCTATATGAAAAGGGTCCTCAAACGAATCAAGATGTGCTGAAACTGTTTTTTGAGTTAACCAGTTCTCAGGCTTATATTTTTCTACAGGAGATGCTTTAAGAACGTCCATAAGCTGGATCGTAACACAGGCTTAAGCCAACTTAGAACCGTTTGGCAAAGCTCTCTCAGGGACTGCGAGTACGACTTCGTCTCCCAGCACAAACCCCGTGGTCAAAACTTCAGAGATAAACGGCCCAATCTGGCGAGGCGGGAGATTCACCACGCACAAAACCTGGCGACCGAGCAAAGCTTCTTTTGAATAAAGCTTGGTGATTTGGGCACTTGATTTCTTAATGCCAATCTCAGGACCCAGATCGATTTTAAGCTTGTAGGCGGGTTTTCTGGCCTCAGGGAAGTCTAAAACTTCAATAATCGTCCCAACGCGCAGATCCGTCTGCATGATTTATTTTTCCATAACTTTGAAAAGCTCGGCGCGTGGCACGGTGCTTCCCTTGTTTTCAATAGCGTTTTTTCGCTTGCGACCCTGGGTCTTTTTCTTACGGTCACGGATAATCCAAGTTTGTTTAGTAGGTGATGCCATATTGGCCCTATATCACAGAGCGAAAATTATGCTAGGGATCCGTTTATGAAAATCCATGAGTATCAAGCCAAAGAACTCTTGCGCCAGTATCAAGTACCTACATTACAAGGAATTCTCTGCTCCAGCCCGGATCAAATCGCTCAAGCTGCCGACACTTTAGGCTACCCCTGCGTTCTAAAAGCCCAGATCCATGCAGGTGGACGCGGAAAAGGCGGTGGCGTTAAACTCGCTAAAACCAAAGAAGAAGCTCTTAAACTCGGAGAGGCTATCTTGGGGATGCAATTAGTCACCCCTCAGACAGGACCCGAAGGTCAAAAAGTTCACAAGCTTTTGGTTGAACAAGGCTGCAATATTGCCAAAGAATATTATGCTGGACTCGTCTTAGACCGAGCCCGCAGTCAGATTTGCTTCATGGCTTCTACCGAAGGCGGCATGGAGATCGAAGAAGTGGCTAAACACCACCCTGAAAAGATTTTAAAAGAATGGGCTGATCCAGCCGTTGGATTCATGCCCTACCAAGCTCGAAATCTCGCTTATGGTCTCGGTCTGGAAGACAGTGCTGCTAAAAAATTAGTCCCTGTTTTACTAGGGCTTTACCAGGCTTATATCAACTCAGATGCTGCTTTGTTAGAAATCAACCCCTTGGTGCTCACTCAGCAAAATACTTGGGTAGCACTAGATGCCAAAATCGATTTCGATGATAACGCCCTATTTAGGCAAAAACACGTTGTCGAAATGCAAGATGAAACCCAAGAAGACCCGCGCGAACTTGCCGCTCAACATCATGGCCTAAGTTATATCGCTCTCGATGGAAACATCGGTTGCATGGTGAACGGTGCAGGACTCGCCATGGCTACCATGGACATTATCAAGCATGTTGGCGGAGAACCGGCTAACTTCTTAGACGTCGGTGGCGGTGCTACGCAACAAAAAGTCACCGAAGCACTTAAAATTATTTTGCAAGATAAAGCTGTCAAAGCTGTTTTAATTAACGTCTTTGCAGGTATCGCAAAATGCGATGTGATCGCTTCCGGTGTGGTTGAAGCCGTCAAAGAGCTCGGTTTACATGTGCCGTTGGTGGTCCGCCTTGAAGGCACGCATGTCAACGAAGGAAAAGAAATTTTAAAAAAATCAGGCCTCGCCATTATCCCAGCAGATGACTTGTTGGATGGCGCCAAAAAGGCTGTTGCTGCATCGAGGTCTGTATGAGCATTTGGGTGAATCAAGATACACGTTTAATGGTCCAAGGGATCACAGGCTCTGCCGGGGCTTTTCATGCTGAGCAAATGCTCGCTTACGGAACAAAGCTGATTGCGGGTGTAACACCCGGCAAAGAAGGCCAGAGATTTTTAGACAAAACGCCTATTTTTAACTCTGTAAGAAAAGCAGCACTAGAAACCGGGGCCAACGCTTCTGTGATCTATGTTCCAGCTGCTTTTGCAGCGGATGCCATTTTAGAAGCGGTTAACGCAGAGCTTGATTTGGTCGTCTGCATCACAGAAGGTATACCCGTTTTAGACATGGTCAAAGTCAAACGCGCTATGTCCGGCAGTAAAACCCGTTTAATCGGACCCAATTGCCCTGGGATTATTACGCCTGATGAGTGTAAGATTGGCATCATGCCTGGCTCTATTCACAAAAAAGGCCATGTGGGCGTTGTCTCTCGTTCTGGCACCCTCACTTATGAAGCTGTTTACCAACTCACCCAGTTGGGTCTTGGGCAATCAACTTGTGTTGGCATTGGCGGTGACCCTGTTAATGGGACCAATTTCGTCGATGTCCTAAAAGCCTTTCATGAAGATCCAGATACACACGGCGTTGTCATGATTGGAGAAATCGGTGGTACAGCAGAAGAAGAAGCAGCTGAGTTTGTTCGGGCGCACATGAAGAAACCGGTTGTCGGGTTTATCGCCGGGAGTACTGCGCCGGAAGGACGCCGAATGGGACATGCTGGAGCTGTGATTTCAGGTGGCCAAGGCACTGCCAAAGATAAAATCAGAGCGTTTGAGCAAGCTGGGATTGGAATTTCTCCGACACCAGCCGAGATCGGAGTCACGTACCGTGAACATAGCCGAAAATAAACGCGCTAAGTTTGACTATACGATCTTAGACACTTACGAGTGCGGTCTGGTTTTGCTAGGCACGGAGGTCAAGTCTTTAAGAGACAGGCATGTCAGTTTTGGCGATGCTTATGCACTGCTTAAAAATCATGAATTGTTTCTGCTCGGCCTTAGAATCGAGCCTTATAAATACGGCACGCATCAAAATCATGAAACCGATCGAACACGCAAATTGCTGCTACACAAACGCGAAATAAGCAAACTTGAGAAAGAAACAGGCCGCAAAGGCTTAACTCTTATACCCCTCAAAATTTACTTCAAAGAAGGTCGCGCAAAAGTTCTAATTGGCGTTGCTGAAGGCAAAAGTAAAGTTGACAAGCGAGATACAATCAAACAGCGCGAAGGCGATCGTGAAGTCGCACGGGTCATGCGAAGAGGACAGCGCTAAATTCCAAGAACCTTGAAACCAAACACTTGAGCGGCTCTACCTAAAGCTAAGTCATGAGTCAAAAATATCGGGTTATGCTTTCTTTGCCAACGCCATGCGACCGCTGAAAAAAGATGGATAGCATCCAGGGTACCTAAATTTAATCCTAGAGGCTCTCCTATTCGTTCGAGAATACTCTCAGAGATCGGCAAAATTTCTATGCGTTCAAAAACTTCATACAAATATTCTGTCGCTGAAATCATATCTGCCTGTGTTAATCGATCAGCTGTTACCAATCGGTCCAAACTTCGTAAGCACTCAGATTTCAATAGACGACTTGAGCCACCCAATGTAATGCCATGAAATTCACGCAGCTGGTTATCTTGTTCTAAAGCGATCCTAAGCAAAACTGAAGAATCAATATAAGCAATCATCGACGCTCTCGCTCTTCACTCAAAAAATCCATAATCTCGCCTTGGAATGGATGAACAATCTTAGATTTCAACTTTCCAAGCCCTGCGGGATCTTTTTTAGGAGGGATAATCTCAACCTGTGTTTCAGACGAAGGCGAAACTACTTTCGCGACGGTCGTTCCTCTGTCCAAGAGTTCTATTTCTTGCCCTGCTTTCACTTGTCTCAAATAGGCTGAAAATTGAGCTTTAAAATCACTAATTTTGACTGCTACCATTTTTAAGACCTCCCGAGACCTATTGTGACCTATTTCAAGGCATTTTGCAAATACTGGTCACTATTTCTCCATTCAGCAACCTAATCGAGTCTGCATGCAAAGCGTGCCCCAAACGCCAGGTGATGGGCTCAGCTCCGTACAAAACATCACCTACTAACGGGTGCCCTATTGCAGCCAAATGCACCCGAATCTGATGCCGGCGGCCACCTTGGATACGGACACGAATCAAGTTAGGCGATAAAACAGTCACTTCCGTCCGAGCAGATTTTGGCTCACCACGAAAATATTTATTTTTAGGTGTAATCGCCACCATTTTAGCTTTGTTTTTAGGATGATGCGCAATCGGGTAATCAATCACACAATCTTGTTTAATTTCACCCTCTACAAGTGCGACATAGGTCTTTTCAATCAAGCCTTTTGAGAAAGCTTCGCGAAGCTTCACATAGCTTTCACGTGTACGTGCAAACAGCAAAAGCCCAGAAGTTCCTGTATCTAACCTGTGCGCCAAACCACCTTCAACTGGGTTATCTGAAGCATGCTTGATCTCTGGATACAGCTCACAAACAGCCTCTAAGGCACTGTCACCTTGAGTTGTTTTAAGAGGGTGAGACGGCATGCCTGCTGGTTTATCAACCACCACACAGTCGGCATCTACATAGGCAACAGAAATAAACATATTTTTCCATATTTTGTCATAATTACGGTAGCAAGAATAGGCCCAAAATGCCATTTGTTACAGCTCTTATGCTATTTCTTGAAGGCAACATTGGTGCAGGAAAATCCAGCTTTTTACAAATATTAGCGGATCACTTAAACTGCAAAGTTATTTTTGAGCCACACCATCGCTGGCAAGCCTCAGATGACAGTGAAAATATTTTAGATTTATTTTATAAAAACCCAAAACGTTGGGCCTATACGTTTGAGACTTACACGCTTTTAACCCGGCTGTGCGATCATCAAGTGCACACAAGCAAACACGATCATCAATTTGTGATCAGTGAACGCTCTCCTTATTCTGGTCGCTATTGCTTCGCTGCTAACACACACGCACAAGGACATTTGACAGATCTCGAATGGGAGCTTTACCAATCTTTATGCGATCACTTATTTGCTCAACACGTCGCAAAACCGACAGGGATGATCTATTTAAAAACTTCGCCAGAAATTTGTTATAAACGACTAAACATCAGAAATCGGAAAGAAGAATCTACATTGCCTCTCGAATATTTAGAACAACTGCACGCCAAACACGAAACCTGGTTACTAGGTAAACAAGACATCCCTACATTGGTTTTGGATGGCAATTTGCCTTACCTTCATGATAACGAATCGAAGCAGCATTTGGTAAAGTTGGTCAGCGACTTTTTTGGAATCGGAAAATTAAATGAAACACAAGCAGCAGTTTTTTGTTGAAGGCAACATTGGCGTCGGGAAATCGACTTTTTTAAAAATCGTAGAAGAAACGCTCGATTGCCAAATGGTCTTTGAACCTCATGAGAAATGGCAAGACATTAACGGCGCAGGCAATCTGCTCCATCATTTTTATGCTGACACACAAAGATGGGCTTATACATTTCAGTCTTATGCGTTTATTACCCGCGTAATGGAACAAGACATGCTTGCAGCTCAAAGACCTCATGCCGTTCAAGTGGTTGAGCGCTCTGTTTTTTCTGATCGTTACTGCTTTGCGCAGCTTGCTACAGAAGCTGGCAACATGAATAAGTTAGAGTGGCAAGTCTATCAACATTGGTTTGACTGGCTTGTTGGGGCTCACATGGAGAAACCCGCAGGATTTATTTACTTGCGCACCGCGCCTGAGACTTGTTTAAAGCGCCTCAAAAAACGCGCCCGCAGCGAAGAAACAGGCGTCTCTTTAGAATATTTGACAGCATTGCACAATAAACATGAAAATTGGCTACTGCGTGGAACAGACGTCCCTGTTTTAGTACTTGATTGTGATATCGACTTTGAACACGATGAAAATCGTCAGGCTGAGTTAATTAAACAAATCACAGATGCTTTTGGGCCAGTACTGCGAACAGTTCCCAAAGCTTCTGCTTGCCAATTTTCAATAGAAAATCTTGAATCTTTTTGATATTCAGAATTGCTTTATGTTATTCTGGTATAGATGCAATTCATTGGATTTATATTTTTCGCCATTACCTTGCAAGCCGTTGGTCATGTTCCAAGCAAATACGATCCTGGATTATTCGGACCTTCTGAAGCGAGCTTAGACTATTGGGATCATGATAAAAGCTTTGATGGAACCATTAATGACTTATCTGAAAGGCCTTATTTAAGTAATCTCAGATGCCACTATCAACAACACAACAACTCACATCATCATTCTTATCCTAAAGTTATCGCAGCAAAAATACCAGAAGCAGACCAAAAACTCCTATCCAAGCTTGATAAAAACTTTGAGTTTGTCAATCTCGTTTCGAGCCATACACACAATCATGATGCCATCCCCCTAGGAAAAGGTGCCGATGGCGTTGTCTATCTTACACAAAACAAAATCGATAAATCATTATGGGCAGCCAAGTTTTATGACTCCGGAAAATACATGCTTGGTGATTTAGAAAAAAATCTCTCGCTTATTTGGTGTGCCACTGTCGGGAATCCTCTAAAGGTCATTCTTAAAGATGGATATATTTTAAAATCATTTATCAGCGGCTTTACAGCAGCCTATGCAATTCAGCATGGAATTCTTTTTTCTGAAACGACAACGGGAAACCTCATGCGAGTTAAATTGGTTTCCATGCTTAGAGAAATGCTGGGACATAGAATTATTTTTGGAGACTTATCTCTCAATAATTTCATATGGGATAACGTTCTTGAAGGATGGGTCATCGTTGACGGTGATGACCCTATGACATTTAAATCACCCAAATTAGCAACAGAATATTTTAAACATAGATTCAAACAAAGACATTGGCTACCAAAATGGTACTGGGGAAATGATTGGAAAACACAAGGTTTGGTAAACCCGGATACTAAAAACCAAATTGATGCCCTAATTGATTCGATCTAAGCCAAGACTTCGAACAGTTCCAAAAGCTTCTGCTTGCTCTTTCTCCCCGGCTGCTCTTCAACTTTAGAGTTAACATCTAAGGCCCAGAAGCCTAATTGCTCTGCTTGGGTGATATTATGCTTTCCCAAGCCGCCACTTAAGATCACACGATCTTTGGGTATCGAACTTGGGATTTTAGACCAGTCAAAGCTTTGTCCTGAACCACCCCGCAGTGTTTCATGTGGAGTATCAAAAAGACGTCGCGTTCCAAATCCAGACAAATCCCATATTTCAACACTATCAGGCAACTTCAAACGTAGCTCCTGCACATAAGCTTCGCTTTCATCACCATGCAGTTGCACAGCAAATAAATTTAATTTTGTCGCAACATCACAAACTTGGCTAATCTCTGCATTCACAAACACGCCGACCCAATTTAAAGCCACTTGTTTCGTTAATATTTCAGCTGTTTCGAGTTCGATCATCCTTGG